>RFST01000020.1 GCA_009923855.1 Actinomycetota bacterium | reverse complement strand
CGGTGGACTGTCCGGAATGGGATCCTGAGCCACCGGTCGGTGTACCCACGGCGGCTGATGCCGAGGCGCGTGCTCGCGAGATCATTCGAGCCGCCGGGTTCGACGACAGTGCGCTGACATTCGAGGTGTCCGCCGACGAGTGGTACGCATCGGTCTATGCCAGCGAACCACTGATCGCTGGTCTCGATGGGGTGACCGCGACAAATTGGAATTTCGGTTTCGGTGCCGAGGGTCGGCTCGAATATGCCGGCGGTGTGCTGTCTGCTCCCGACGCCGTCGGGCCATACCCACTGGTCGATGTCGACACGGCCGTGCAGAGGCTGCAGGAGATGTACGTGTCGAGCGGTTGGTACGGCGCGGATGATGTTGCCATCGACCTACCGGCGGAGGCGGGTGCGGGCTCCGACGCGGCGGTCTCGGTCATTGTCGAGGAGGAGGTGGTGATGGTGGAGCCGTCCCCCGAACCGCTCCCTGCTCCCGCTCCCGAGCCGGACATGCCGGCCCCGGACATGGTCGCACCGGACATGGCCGCCCCGGACATGATTGAGGACGAGCGGTGGATTGAGCCGACAGAACCCACCGAGATCACGCTCACCCTGGTTGATGTTGTGGCCGATCTGTGGTGGACCGAGGACGTGGATGGCAACGTGTGGCTACTGCCGGCATATCGCTTTATCGGTGACGATGACGGCTGGTACACGGTGCCGGCAGTGACCGACGAGTTCATGGTCGAGACACCGACCTACGACGAGCCAGTGCCCGCCATCGAGGACCGGGTCGTCTCATCGGGTTCGACGGACGCAGCGACATCGGGTGCCGCCCCTTCGGCGGGCCTTGCCGAGCTGTTGGCCACAGCCGATCTCACAGACGTCGACGATGCTGTGCTGGCTGCCCTTGAGCAGATTCTGGCCGGAGAACTCGCCGTTGACGAGCAGCTGTTCGCGGACACGGCTGCCGAGTTCGGCATGGTCATGAGGGTGGTCGAACGCGACGGTGAGCCGCTCATGGTCACCGAGGATTACCGCACCGATCGAATCAACGTGGTCGTGGCCGATGGTGTCGTGGTGGCCATTGACGGCATCGGCTGACGATTCAACGTCGGGCCGGTCGCCGTCAGGCGCATCGTGCGCCGCCGGTAGTCTCGACGGTGATGTTCGATTCGCTGTCCAGCCGCCTTGACGGCATCGCCAAGCGTCTCCGGGGCAAAGGCCGGCTTACCGAGGCCGATGTCGATGATGTCATGCGGGAAATCCGCACGGCGTTACTCGAGGCAGACGTCAACGTTCACGTTGTTCGTGCGGTCACGAATCGCATTCGTGAACACGCGATCGGCGCCACACGTTCCAAGGCGCTCGATCCCGGCCAACAGGTCATCAAAGCCGTTCATGACGAACTGATCCGCATCCTTGGTGGCGAAACCTTGGCCATCACCTATGCCGCCAAGCCGCCAACTGTGGTGCTGATGGCCGGCCTGCAGGGGTCGGGTAAGACGACCAACTCGGCGAAGCTTGCTGCATGGTTCACAGCGCAGGGCCGGCACCCGCTGCTGGTGGGCGCTGACCTGCAGCGACCGGCTGCGGTGGAGCAGTTACGGACTCTCGGCGCTCAGATCGATGTGCCCGTGTGGTCCGAACCCAACGACCCGGTGCGTGTCGCGACCGACGGTGTCGATGAGGCACGTCGACTCGGACGCGATGTGGTCATTGTCGACACGGCCGGGCGGCTCTCGATCGACGCGGAGATGATGGACCAGGTCCGGCGCATCTCCGAGGGCATCTCGCCCGACTACACCTTCTTGGTCATCGATGCCATGACCGGCCAAGACGCCGTGCAGACGGCGTCGGCATTCCACGACACCCTGGCCATCGATGGCGTCATCATGTCGAAACTCGACGGTGATGCACGCGGTGGTGCGGCATTGTCGGTGAAGGAGGTCATCGGCCGGCCGATTGCGTTTGCGTCCACGGGAGAGCGGGTGGACGCGTTCGAGCAGTTCCACCCCGACCGCATGGCAGGCCGCATCTTGGGCATGGGCGACATGCTCACATTGATCGAACAGGCCGAGCAGGCCTTCGAAGCCGATCAGGCCGAGCAGGCCGCTGCCCGTCTGATGGACGGCCAGTTCACGTTCGACGACTTCTTAGAACAGATGCAGGCACTCAAGAAGATGGGTCCGCTGTCAGGCGTGCTCTCGATGATGCCGGGCGTGCCCAAAGAACTGAAGAACGCCGATATCTCCGACGACTCGCTCAAGCCCGTTGAAGCAATCATTCGCTCGATGACCGCAGAGGAACGTCGCCAGCCCGCGCTCATTAATGGCAGCCGCCGTTCGCGGATCGCAACCGGGTCGGGCACATCGGTCGCCGAAGTGAATCGTCTGGTGAAGCAGTTCTCCGAGATGCAGAAGATGATGAAGAAGATGGGCGGTGGCATGGGCGGTGGACGCCGCAACCGCAAGGCCCGTCGCGGCCAGGGGGGCGACCCCTTCGGCGGCCTTGGTGGTGGCGATACAGCAGGCCTCGAAGAACTCTTGGGCGGTGGCCAGAACCCGCTCGGCGGCCGTGGAAACCCACTCGACGGTGGCGGCTTGCCACCACAGTTCCGCTGATCGGTGCCGAAGCGGCCGACGTGCCGATAGCATCGCGCAAGTTCCATATTTGCCCCAGGAGACGTTCGACATGGCAGTCAAGTTGCGCCTGACACGCATCGGCAAGAAAAAGCAACCCCAGTACCGCATCGTTGCGGCCGATTCGCGTTCCCCGCGTGATGGACGGTTCATCGAGATTCTTGGTCACTACGACCCGCGGCAGGAGCCATCGGGGCTTCGTGTCGACAACGACAAGGCCGTGAAGTGGCTGTCGCAGGGGGCTCAGCCCACCGAGCGCGTCGCGAAGCTCCTCGAGATCTCCGGCGCGATGGAACAGTTCAAGGCGTCGAAGTGAGCGCAGACACCGCCGCGGCGGTGCTCACCCACATCGTCCGCTCGATCGTGGATGACCCAGACGCAGTGCGTGTCGAGTCGACCTCCGTCGATGGCCGCGATCGCCTCGAGGTCCGTGTCGGCCCCGGCGATCTCGGGCGGGTCATCGGCCGTCGCGGTCGCACAGCCGCCAGCATTCGCACCGTGACGCGCGCGGCCGCCGCTCGCGACGGCGTCGAACTCGATATCGAGTTCCTCGACGACGACGACTGATCCAATGACGCCACCGCAGCTGCTGCAGGTGGGGCGGCTCGGACGGGCCCACGGAGTGCGTGGCGACATCGTCGTCATCCTCGATACCGATCGCGAGGAGCGGGTCGCCCCCGGGGCGCGCTTGCACGACGGTCACGACTGGATCGAAATTGAGCGCTCTCGGCCGCTGTCTGCCCAGCGTTGGGTGGTTCACCTCGTGGGAGTTGATGACCGCACAACGGCGGAGAGATTGTCCGGGCGCACGCTGAGCGCGGAGCCCATCGACGATGCCGACGCTCTGTGGGTGCACGATCTCGTCGGTTGCGAGGTGCGTGATGCCGATGGCCTCATGAGGGGTCGCTGTGTATCCGTTGTGGCGAACCCGGCATCGGATCTGTTGGAGCTTGATCAGGGCGCCTTGGTGCCCACAACGTTCGTTGTCGATGTCGTCGATGGGGTGATCACGGTCGATGTGCCCGACGGCCTGTTCGAGTTGTTCGGTGAGGGCTGAACGATGCGCATTGATGTCATCAGCGTCTTTGGCTCAGCGGTGGACGAGTTCTGCTCGGTCAGCTTGTTGGGTCGGGCGCGGCAGTCAGGACGTGTCGATCTGCGTCTGCACGACCCGCGCGATTACACCAGCGATGTTCACCGGACGGTGGACGACAGCCCATTCGGTGGCGGGGCAGGCATGCTCATGCGGCCCGAACCGATCTTCGGTGTGGTGGAGAGCAACGACTGCCCGCGACCGCTGTTCTTGCTGTCCCCTGGTGGCCGTCGATTCGATCAGGCCATGGCTGCCGAACTGGCGGCGCTCGACGGCTTTTCCCTGCTGTGCGGACGGTACGAAGGCGTGGACCATCGCGTTCGCGAACACCTCGTCGACGACGAATTGAGTGTTGGTGATGTGGTGCTTGCGGGTGGCGAAGTGGCGGCCTGCCTAGTCATCGAGGCGGTGACACGCCTCCTGCCGGGGGTAATGGGAAATGCTGATGGTCCGATCACGGAGAGCTTCGGGGCATCGGGCCTGCTCGAGGAGCCCCAATTCACACGGCCCGCCGAGTTCCGAGGGTGGGATGTGCCTGAGGTGCTCCGCAGCGGCGATCATGCGCTCGTGGCCCGTTGGCGCCATGCCCAGGCCCTGCATCGCACCGTCTCGCAGCGCCCCGACCTCATCGATGCTCGGGGAGGGCTGAGCGATGATGAGCGTCGCCTGTTGGAAGAGTTCCCAGCCGTCCCGTATCCTTCAACGGCCTGACGGCGCCGGCACATCCGTGTTCGGCCCACCACGATGGAGACCGCCTCATGAAGACCACCGACCTGATCGACAACGACTCACTGCGCACCGATATCCCAGACTTTGGGCCCGGTGACGAGGTCAAGGTGCACGTGCGCGTGGTCGAGGGCGGCAAGGAGCGCGTGCAGGTGTTCCAGGGCAACGTCATCGCTATCCGCGGCGGCGGTCTGCAAGAGACGTACACCGTGCGCAAGCTCAGCTACGGCGTGGGCGTGGAGCGCACCTTCCCCAAGCACGCACCCACGATCGCCAAGGTCGAGGTCGTGAAGCGCGGTGATGTTCGCCGGGCGAAACTGTTCTACCTGCGCGACCGCATCGGCAAGGCGGCCCGCGTCCGCGAGAAGCGCGAGTTCTGACCTTCACCGCCTCGGCGTCCGTCGCCCCGTGATCACGAGGGGGATGGGGCGCCGATGGCGCATGCAGTCGACATTCACGGCGCCGGCCGCCACGGTGAAGATCGCGCGGCGCGTCACTATGTGGATCGTGGTTATGCCGTGGTCGCTCGCAACTGGCGGTGGTCGGGTGGCGAGATCGATCTTGTGGTCGTTCGCGACGACCAACTTGTGATCGTTGAGGTCCGCTTGAGGTCATCCGATACCCGCGGCAGCGCGGCGGCCACCGTGGGCGCTCTCAAGCGGGAGCGGTTGAGGTCATCGGCCGTGGCGTTTGCGGCCGCGCATCCCGAATGGCTCACCGGTGGGTATCGCCATCTGCGGGTCGATGTTGTCACCATCGACCGAGGACGTCTCGCGGTGATCCGTTCTGCGCTGAGCGTTGACGAGCAGTAGCTGGAGGCGTCAGCCGAAGATGCCCCACAGAGCCAGCCCGATCGCCACGATCAGGGCCGCTCCGACGAGCACATAGTCGCCGGCGGAGGCGCGGTACTTGCGATACGGGTTGTAACCCACACGTGCAGTATGGCGGGCGACCGGTGGCCATGTCGCCCGGTGGGTAGCATCGCAGCGTGTCCGACGTCGCCTCTCGGTTGTCGCGTGTCCGCACCCGTTCGGGTGGCGGTGCGACGATGCGGCACCGATGTCGAGTGGCCCTGACCACCGCCGTGGGTGTTCTCGTCGTGTCGTCGCCAGTGGTTGCTCAGGCCCAAGATGATGACGGGGTGGACGAGGTTGCTCCGGTGGTCACCGCTCCACTCATCGCCGTGCCGGCCGGTTGCCCACCAGCAGGAGTGGCCGACGTCGTGTTCACTGGGGAAGTCGTCGCCACCGATGTGCGCAGCGCGCGTTTCCGCGTGGCCACCGTGCGTGCCGGTAGCCACGTCGAGGTCGACATCGGTGGACTCGTCGATGTTCGTTACGGCTATGACGCCCAGTTCTTAGATGTCGGTACGACCTATGTCGTGGGTGCCTCCGAACATCGCGATCTCGGCGTGTTGGTCTCATCCACCACGCGGGAGCCAGTCGATTTTGCCGGAGATGAGATCATTGGCGTGTCCGAGGACGACGTGATCTGTCCCGAGTTCGACGATCCACAGATGACCTTCACCGCGGATGGGTTTGCCGTACCGGCGCCTCTGCTGAGCGGCCTGGCGGATGACCGTTCGGGACTCGTCACCGCGCTCGTCGTACCTGCGGTGGTGGTGCTGATCGTGGTGGCCCTGTTGGCCACGTTGCGGGTCAGTACCGCTGGGGTGCTCGCCGGTGTGGCCCGCACCCGTCGCCGTAACCGGTCACGCCCGCGCAGCGGTGGCCCGCGCGCGTAGGTCGGCAACGGCGTGCTCGAGCCCGTCGGGGTCGCGGTAGAGCGCGCTGCCGGCGATCAGCACGTTGGCTCCTGCGGCCGTTGCACCGGCAATCGTGTCGGGCCCGATGCCGCCGTCCACCTCGAGGTCGACGCTCTCGCCGAGGCCCGCCGTATCGATCATTGACCGCACCTCGGCGATTTTGGCCTCCATCGACGCGATGTAGGCCTGACCGCCGAAGCCGGGGTTGACGGTCATCACCAACACGAGGTCGACGAGGTTGAGCACGTGGGCGATAGCCGATGCCGGGGTGGCCGGGTTCAGTGCCACCGCCGCTGTCGCGCCGAGGTCGGCGATATTGGCGAGGGTGCGGTGCAGGTGGGTGCAGGCCTCCGCGTGCACGATCAGACGCGAGCAGCCGGCGTCAACATAACGAGCGGCGAGCGCATCGGGGTTAACCACCATCAGGTGTGCCTCGAACGGAACGGTGCAGTGCCGCCGTGCGGCGGCGATGATGTCGGGGCCAAATGTCAGGTTGGGCACGAAATACCCGTCCATCACATCCCACTGAATCAAATCCACCCCCGCAGCTTCGAGTGCGGCGACCTCCTCGCCGAGTCGGGCGAAGTCCGCGGGAAGAACGGACGGGGCGATCTGGATCGGTCGGCTCACGTCGGCGATGCTACGTGGCAATGCATCGCCTGACCGCCATCGCGCTACCGTCGCTGTGGTGGCCGAAGGTATCGAACTCGATGTCGAACGCTTCGCTGCGGGTGGAGAAGCCATCTGCCGGGCCACTGATGGCCGGATCGTCTTCGTGGCCGGTGCGGTACCGGGTGATCGCGTCCGCGCAGAGCTCGTTGAGGAGCATGACCGATGGGCGCGAGGAACCCTTATCGATGTCATATCAGCTGGAGACGACCGCATTGATGCGCACTGCGCCGTCCGCACCGCAGGCTGCGGCGGCTGCAACTGGGCTGAGGTCACATCTGCGGCGCAGCTGACGCACAAGGTCGCGATTGTTCGCGACGCCCTGCGGCGCACAGGTGGTGTCGACGTTGAGGTGCTGTCTGCCGGATCGGTGCCGGCAGTGGGATATCGCAGTGGGGTGCGGGTGGTGTCCGACGCCAATGGGCGTGCGGCCTTTCGGCGCGCTCGTTCTGCCGCCACGGTGAGCGCACACGGCTGTCTGGTGGCACATCCTTTCCTGCACCCATTGCTCGACGCGCTCCGGTGTGCGCCGGGTACAGAGGTGGCATTGCGGGTATCGGTCAGCGAACAGACGTCCACGGCACACTCACTCGGTGGCGCCGATCCGCAGGGGCTGCCAGACGAGTGCCGCATCGGCGACCGAGCGGTGCTGCACGAGGTGGTCGACGGTGTACGTCTGCAGGTCTCGGCGGCCTCGTTCTTCCAGAGCGGGCCCGCGGCGTTGGCGCTACTGGCGGCAACGATCCGTGATATCGCACCCGAAGCAGCGGGTGCTGATCACCTCGTCGATGCCTACGGTGGTATTGGAGCACTGTCGTTGTTGGTTGCCGGTTCCCACACCCGCATCACCGTTGTCGAGTCATCCGCTGCGGCCTGTGCGGATGCGCGGGCCAACCTCGACGGTCGAGCCAACAGCACCGTCGTCAAGGGTGAGGTGGCGCGCTGGCGGCCACGACCCGATGATCGAGTGGATGTGGTGATCGCTGATCCGTCAAGAACGGGCTTGGGGCGCCCGGGGGTGGCGGCGGTGGTCGCGGCAACTCCCGAGGTTGTGGCCTTGGTCGGTTGCGATCCGGTGGCATTTGCTCGCGACCTCGCACTGTTGGCAGCGAGGGGATACCGGTGCGAACGGGTGGCGGTCATCGACCTGTTCCCCGACACCCACCATGTTGAGTGCGTTGGGCGTCTCGTCCGCGATGGTTCTGGCACACTGTCGCGGTGACCGACGCCGATACCCCCGTCATCTCCGCCGAAGTGACCGACGCGATTGCCGTCGGTGCGCCGGTTGTGGCCCTCGAATCGACACTTTTCTCTGAGTTGGGTCTTCCCGCTCCTGCCAATGCCGAGGCGCTCGAGCGCTGCATCGCCGCTGTGCGCGATGGTGGCGCGGTGCCTGCTGTCACCGCGGTGCTCGACGGGCGTGCTCGCGTGGGCGTCGATCCAGCAGAGCACGAGCGGATCTGCGGGCCGGCGACGAAAACAGCCGAGCGTGATCTTCCCGTGGCTGTGGCGACCGGGGTGGCCTATGGCGCCACGACCGTGTCGGCTGCGGTCAGTCTGGCGGCCGCAGCCAACGTGGCGGTGTTCGCCACGGGCGGTATCGGCGGAGTGCATCGTGGGGTGGATATCAGCGGTGATGTCAGCGCTGACCTACCGGCGATTGCTCAGCACCCGGTGGTCACGGTGTGTGCGGGGGCGAAAGCGTTCCTTGACCTTGGTCGCACCCTCGAATACCTCGAGACCATCGGCGTACCAGTGCTCGGCTGGCGGCACGATGATTTCCCGTCGTTCTACGTTCGCTCGAGTGGTCATCGGGTGCCGCATCGGGTGGAACACGCCGCAGAGGTCGCGCGGATCCATCGCATGCGCGCCCGCAATGCAGCGGGCACGCTGTTGACAGTGCCGATTCCGGTGGCCGACGAACTTGACCCGACGCGGATGCATGCGGCGGTCGACTCGGCGGTGAATGACGCTGCGGCGCAGGGCATCATCGGCGCGGCCGTCACTCCGTTCGTGCTGGCTCGGATCGCCGAAGCCACCGATGGAGGCAGTATTCCGGCAAATCTCGCATTGGCTGAGAACAACGCCCGGGTTGCAGCGGACGTCGCTGTGGCGATCGCAGCGCTCAGCGGCGCAGGCGCCGAAGTTCCCGGCTGAGGGCACGTCCTGCGGTGTCGATATGACGGCTACGTGCGTCGTCATCGATGCGATCCATCGCGTACAGCGCCACCCACTTGTGCCGGCGTGCCCCGACGTGCGCGGTGAGGTTCCGGCGGGCATTGCGGCGAGCGTTCCGCCCTTCGGCGAGGTTCACCCATCGCGGGGAACCGTGGGTGGAGAAGGTCATCACGCAGCGGTACGACACAGAGGCGGGGAGGCGTTCCATACCCTGGAGGAGCGCCGCAGGTTCAGCGCTCCACCACGTCGGGTGGATGAGCACGAGTGCATCACCGCCGGTTGGCATGGTGTCGTCGCGATACATATCGATCGTCTCGGTCGGACCATGGCTCCGGGCGGTCTCGCTGAGATGATGCGCGATCGCGGCGGTGTACGAATCTGCTAGCGGATGGCACCACCACAGGGTTGTTCTCACCATCGGCACAACCCATCGTGAGCTGCTCCGAGACGACGAGGCCCGAACCACCTCACCCGAATGGTGGGGCGACATGCGACTCGGACGGCGCGACCGATAATGCGCCGTGCACCGCGCGAATCCCCAGATGAATCGCCGACATCAATGCCCACGAGTCGGTCGAGATGCACGAGGCCCGGGCGCATCCGCTGTGTGCGTTCGTCCAGTTGGAATGCCAGGCCAGGTGCAAGGGTGCGATCGATCCATCCCTTGACGCCTGACGGGAGCCCGAACGGAGTGGGGGAGATGGCAAACGCCAGCGTCGACGCCACGCGGAGGGCATCGCCATCGAGGCGCGCAATCGGGTCCAGCACCGGTTCGTCGCTGTCATAGGCGAGACGCTCCTGCGACGACATGACGGTGGTGCGTTCGTCGGCATGCACGACATACAGGCCTGTCCGGCCGTTCGCGGTAATGCGCTCGGCGAAATTGCGTGCCGGGGTCGACCCATCGGTGACCAGCACGATTGCGTCTGTCACCCCATCCACGGTAGTTCGCCGACTCCGATCGGAGTCTGCCAACATCATCGCAATGAGTGCCGATCCCACCGCCGGCCGGACCGACCGTTCGGATGCTGCAACTGCCAACGACGTTGATCTGTGGTTCGATACGGGCGACGCCCTTCCCAGCGATACCGGCTTGGAGCCGATCCATGACCGCGAGTACCGGGTGCGTGCCTACCGGCTGTCGGCTGACACCATTCTGATCCGCGGCGCCGTGCGGGATCAGAAACCGCCGGGTTTGTACATCTCGTACGACCCGGATCCGGTCACCGTCCACCACATGGTCGTGGAGTTGGAGGTTGCTTTTCCGGCTCTGGAGATCCAGCGCGCAGAGGTGGTGTTCGAAACCTTCCCGCACGACACCTGCGGTTCGATCACCGATCACTACCGGGCCTTGGAGGGGCTATCGATCGCACGCGGGTTCTCCTCACGAGTGCGTGAATTGTTTGGTGGCCCGCGCGGATGTACCCATACGACGGCATTGCTCCTGGCCATGGGCCCGGTGGCCGTCCAATGTGCATGGTCGATGCGCTGCTGGGACAACGACCCTGGTGATGTGCCGACGCTGCGGATCGGCTCGGCCGATGGGTCGTTGGGCGAGGCATGGAAAATGAATGCCAACACGTGCCATGAGTGGGCGGAGGACGGGGGAGTGGCCTACGCCCAGGCATCGCGCGGTGAACCCTGGGGAATACCGGTCTTCCTTCGTGACCGTGTCGCCGCCCTTGGTGTAGATACCGGGCTGGCCGAATGAGCACAGATCCGTTCGGTTTGCGGTCGTTCGATGTTGACGTGGCTCGCACGCGGCCGGGTGTGAAGTGGCAGCGCGAGCCGCACATGCTGGCGTCGTGGGTTGCCGATATGGACTTTCCAGTGGCGCCAGCGATCACCGAGCGCCTCCGTGCACTGGTTGATCGAGGTGTATTCGGGTACCCGAATTGGCCCGATGGCCTGTCACCGGCAGCTCACGCCTTCGCTGCGCGTATGGAGCGCCGACATGGCTGGGAACTTGATGCGTCGCGGTTGCACGAACTGGCCGATGTGGTGCAAGGAGTGCGGATGGCCATTGGGATGCTGTCGTCGCCAGGCGACGGTGTCGCACTGCACCTGCCGGCATATCACCCGTTCCTCTACACCATGCCGATGATGGATCGTCGGCCGATCTCGCTGCCGGCTGCGGTGGATGCGGCGGTGGAGGTCATCGCCACAGAGCGCCCGGCGGTCATGATTCTGTGCCACCCGCACAACCCGACCGGGCGGGTGTTCACCCGCGATGAGCTGCAGCAACTGGCCGATGCAGCCGAGGAGTATGACGTGTGGGTGATATCTGATGAGGTCCATTCCGATCTCCTCTACGCGCCCGCGCGTCACATCCCGTTCGCGGCGGTCAGCGATGCCGCGGCGCGCCGATGCGCGACAGTCACGTCTGCATCGAAGGCGTTCAATCTGGCTGGCCTGCGGTGGGCTGTTCTGCACGCCGGCCCGGATGTGCTCGATGCCGCTATCCGCGAGCATCCCTCGCATTGGTTCGGCGCGCCGAATCAGTTTGGGGTCGAGGCCACCGTCGCTGCCTGGGAGGACGGTGATGCATGGTTGACGGCAGTGCTCGACGTGCTCGATGAGAACCGTCACGCTCTGTCTGATCTGTTGGCACGACATCTTCCCGGTGTCGGTTACACGCCACCAGAGGCCACGTACCTTGCGTGGTTGGACTGTTCGTGCTTGGGCGCCGGCGACGAACCATACGAACTGTTCAGGTCACGAGGTGTCGAGTTGTCGCCTGGGCCGCAGTTCGGCGATGGAGGCGATGCTCACGTGCGGTTGAACCTGGCAACATCACCTGTGGTGCTGGCGTCGGTTGTTGCAGCCATGGGCGGTGCGTAACCGCCAAGAGTTTGGCGTTAGTTGCGCGGAACGTCACTCCATGGGACGTCGCGGTCGACGCGAACATCGCCGGGGAGGCCCAGCACCCGCTCGCCGAGGATGTTGCGCATGACTTCCGAGGTACCGCCTTCGATCGAGTTCGCCCGGCTGCGCAGGAATGACTTCTGTCGTGAGTCGGCGCCCATGGTCTGCTCGGGTCGCACCATCTCGTAGCTTCCATAGAGCATCCCCTCGGCGCCCAGCAGATCGACGATCTGTTCGTGGATCACCTTGTTGAGGTCGGCCCATTCGAGTTTGCCGATCGAACCCTCAGGCCCCGGATCACCCTTGCGGCGGTTCTGTCCGGCGCGGATGTTTGTCAGCCGAGCGACTTCGGCGCGGATCCACAGCCGAGCAACGCGGTCACGGCTGACGGCGTCACGTCGGTCGTCAGGGAGCTTCGACCACACGGCCATCAACTCGCCAATGGTGCCCGAGCCACGTTGGGGGATGGCCGAGCCGATCGAGGTGCGCTCATTCATCAGTGTGGTCAGCGACACACGCCACCCATCGCCGGGTGACCCGAGCATTTCGTCGTGGGGCACCCGAGTGTCGGTGAAGTACACCTCGTTGAATTCGGCTTCGCCGGTCATCTGCCGGAGTGGCCGAACTTCCACAGTGGGGTCGTTCATATCGACCACGAACGCGGTCAGTCCGGCGTGTTTGACCGCTTCGGTGTCGGTGCGCACCACCAAGAGGCCGAACCGTGAGACATGTGCGAGGGTCGTCCACACCTTCTGGCCGTTGACGATCCATTCCTCGCCGTCGCGCACTCCGCGAGCGGAGAGCCCGGCAAAGTCCGAACCCGACCCGGGCTCGGAGAATAACTGGCACCAGATCTCCTCACAGGTGAACAGCGGTCGAAGGTAGCGCGCCTTTTGTTCGGCGCTGCCCCAGGTGTGCACGGTCGGTGCACACATGCCGTAGCCGATGGGGTTCAGCGCCCCGCATGAGGGGCCGCCAGCCGCGCGGACGCGGTCGTTGACGAGGCGTTGCAGACGCGCATCGACCCCGAGGCCGCCGAGACCCTCATCGAAGTGAACCCATGCCAGCCCGAGATCGAATTGGGCGCCGAGAAAGTCACGTCGAGGTGTCGTGGCGGGCGGGTTCTCCGCGAGAAGTTGTTCGACGAGTGATTCAACGCGGGTTTCGTCGGTGGTGTGTGCGGTCGCGGTGCTCATGTCGTCCCTCCCATGCTGGCGTTGCGGAAATTATTGCCGGTGGGAGCGATGGACGCGCAGTCGTCACCGACGACGACGGTGCGCGCGACCGCGGCGATGCGAAGGGGCCACACCGGTCGGTGCCGTGCAGTGGCCACGTCGCGTGATGATGGTGGCGCGACGGCCCCTGCCAAGCCGGTTGGTCCGCCCCCTGGGATTCGAACCCAGAACCAATGGATTAAGAGTCCACTGCTCTGCCATTGAGCTAGAGGCGGTAAGGCCCGGGCAGTGTAGGCAGCGGGGGACCGCTGCCCAACTGCCCGGGTCACCGGGGTGAGCGAGGGGACTTGAACCCCCGGCCTTCAGGGCCACAACCTGACGCTCTAACCACCTGAGCTACGCCCACCATGTGCACCGAAGTGCGGCGACATTCTGCCACGGTCGGAGTCGTCTCCCACCTTTGACGTCTGGGAGAATCACGCCATGGCCCACGATGCTGACCACGAACTGGTGATGGACGCCGTGACGAGTTTCCTCGCCGACAATGATCCGACGACGATGACGAATGTCGAGTTCCGAGGCGCGCGCTACGACGCCGGCCTTGCCTGGGTGCACTTCCCGGTGAAATTCGGTGGGCTCGGCGTGCGGCCGGATCTGAACCGCGTGGTGGAATCGCAGATGCGCGCTGCCGGCGCGGGCCCGGCAGACCCAACGTCGTTCTTCATGGCGCTGGCTGGGCCAACGATTGTCACTCATGGCACCGATGCTCAGCGGGACCGTTTTCTGCGTCCGATGTTCACCGGCGAGGAAACCTGGTGCCAGTTGTTCTCTGAACCCGGCGCTGGCTCGGATTTTGCGGGGCTGGCCACGAAGGCCGTGCGCGACGGCGACGAGTGGATCGTGAACGGCCAAAAGGTGTGGAACACGATGGCGCATCTCGCCGACTGGGGGATGCTGGTGACGCGGACGAATCCCGATGCGCCGAAGCACAAGGGCATGACGTACTTCGCGATCGAGATGGCGTCGCCGGGTGTGGAGGTGCGTCCGCTGCGTCAGATCACCGGAGAAGCAGAGTTCAACGAGGTCTACATGACCGATGTGCGCATCGGTGATGATCAGCGCATCGGTGACGAGGGTGAGGGCTGGCGTGTGTCGCTCACCACGTTGATGAATGAGCGCACCGCGATCGGTTCTGGTTCCGCCGGTGGCGGCAAACCGCAGCGCGGAGCCGCAGCCAACGATGCGGTGCGCATCTTCCACAGCCTTGACGACACCGAGCGCACAGCGGTGCGCCGTGATGCGCTCATGCGTCTGTGGGTCCGCGCCGAGGTCGGCCGACTCACGAACATGCGCGCCGCCGCAGCCGCGCGGGCGGGAAACCCCGGCCCCGAGGGCTCGGTCGCCAAACTCGAGTTCGCCAACTTGAACAAAGACCTGTACTCGTTCTGCATCGACCTCATGGGTGCCGACGGGCTGGTCGGCTACGACTACACCTTCCGGCGCCCCGACGAACTCGACGCCACCGGTTCGTCGAAGGGCCCGCAGTATTCGTTCCTGCGGGTGCGAGCGAACTCCATCGAGGGCGGAACATCGGAGATCTTGAAGAACATCATCGGGGAACAGGTCCTCGGCCTTCCCGGCGAGCCGCGTGTCGACAAGGACGTGCCGTGGATCGAGGTGCCGCGCTCGTGATCTGACGGTTGCCCGCAGGGGTGCTGTTCAGCCCCAGCCGGTGTCGGGGCGGTAACGCATGGTCGGAGCGGGTTGCACTCGTGGTCCGCGTCGGGTGGAGTTCACGCCGGCGAGCACGAGGAGCAGGCCGCCGACCACCAATACCAGTGAGCCGCCTATCACCACCCCAAGGTTGCGGTCTGCCAGATGGGGAACCGCACCCGTCCAAGTATTCGAATCGACGGCAGGAATCACAAACTTCGGTAGTGCCCAGCCGATGGTGAGCACCGCGACGGCGGTCGCGATCATGAACTCGCCGAGTCCTCGTTGTAGCTCGCCTCGGTAGGGGCGGGTGGCGAGCGCGGCCAGCAACGCCAGCACGCCGAGTCCTGACGAGATCAACATCACCCAACCCGATGCTGTGCGCGTCGTTTTCAGCGTGCCGATCACCGGAACGGGAATGGTGGCCGGTGCAGAGTCGAGGGCGCGCTCATCACGCACGATCTGCACGAGCTCGGTCGGGACGATCACCACGAGGTCGTCATTCGAGCCGATGATGCGCAGGTGGGCTCGTTGCAGCGGTTCGGCCATCACTGCAGCACCCGGGGTGGTGCCGAGCACCGAGGTGTCGAGGAATGCGGCGAGTTCGGTGGGGTCGGTCTCCAACGTTCCGGCGGTTCGGGCGGACACCACGGTGATGATCTCCAGCCGGATCCCTGCGTCGTCCAAGATGGCCTCAGCGATGTCCACGGACGCCCCAGGGGTGAAGACTGTGCGCTGCAACCACCATGAGCCGACACCAATGGAGAGCAGCACGCCGGCCACAAGCAAGAGGATGGCGGACAGGCTGCGTTGCACGTACACCAGTGTGGCAGGCCGCAGAACTAGCCTGCGAGCGTGAGCACACCGGCCCACCCTCCTGCTGAGTCCTCACCGGACACCGATTCAGTCTCAATGTCGTTCGATCGTTTCCCCGGTTTCTGGGTGCTACTGGCTCGAGGCCTGACGCGTCGTTGTCCGTGGTGTGCTGATCGGCGTGCGTACTTCACGGGTTGGTTCGCCCGTCAAGATCGGTGCCGGAGGTGTCGCCATCCGTATCGCCGCGGTGATGATGCGTTCGAGTTGGGCGCCACCACGGCCAACATCATCTTGACCTTTCTCGCGGTTCTGGTCGCGATCCTGGTGGCCGTGCTGGTCACATTGCCCGACATTCCAACGGTGCCGGTGGTCATCATTGTGTCTGCGGTCGCAATTCTGGGCCCGGTGGTCTGGTACCCGATCTCGTTCACGCTGTGGCAGGCGGTTGACCTGTTCATGCGCGCCCCCGATGCCGATGAGCTGGCCGGGCGCATCGACGGCGAGCTGTAGGCAGGTGCGCGCACCGCAATCGAACATATGTCTTGCGAACATGCGTTCGATGAATTACACTGGCGTCATCCGGCAGTAGCCGGCCATACCCGCCGCGGCGGCGCGCAGGTGATGTAGTACCTGAGCAGACCCGCTGTCACACCCCCTCGGTACGGTCACCACCACGTCAGATCGGGCAGCGGATCATGCCGGCCCCCCATCCAGTCAAGGAGCAACGACATGACCAACGACCGTTCCGTCGCCGACCGCGACAAAGCCCTAGAAATGGCCCTCTCCCAGATCGACAAGCAGTTCGGCAAGGGATCCATCATGCGGATGGGCGAGCGGGGCACGCTGCCCATCGAGTCCATCTCCACCGGCGCACTGTCGTTGGACCTCGCCTTGGGTATCGGTGGTCTGCCGCGTGGGCGCGTCACCGAGATCTACGGGCCAGAGTCCTCCGGCAAGTCCACCCTCGCCATGCACGTGGTGGCCGAAGCCCAGCGCAATGGGGGCATTTGCGCCTACATCGATGCTGAGCATGCCATGGATCCGAACTATGCGCGGGCCATCGGCGTCGATGTTGATCAGTTGCTGATCTCCCAGCCCGACACCGGTGAGCAGGCGCTGGAAATTGCCGACATGTTGGTGCGTTCGGGGTCCATCGATGTGATCGTGATCGACTCGGTTGCCGCTCTCACGCCCCGAGCAGAAATCGAAGGCGAGATGGGCGACTCCCACGTTGGCCTCCAGGCACGTCTGATGAGTCAGGCGCTGCGCAAGATCACCGGCAACCTGAACAAGACGGGCACCATCGCCATCTTCATCAACCAGCTGCGCGAGAAGATCGGCGTGATGTTCGGCTCCCCGGAAACCACCCCCGGTGGCCGTGCCCTCAAGTTCTACTCCTCGGTGCGCCTCGATATTCGGCGCATCGAGTCCCTGAAGGATGGTGCCGAGGTGGTGGGTAACCGCACGCGCGTCAAGGTGGTGAAGAACAAGGTCTCGCCGCCGTTCCGTCAGGCCGAATTCGACATCATGTACGGCCGAGGAGTGAGCCGAGAGGGCTCGGTGCTCGATATGGCCGTCGATCTTGGCATCGTCAACAAGTCGGGTGCATGGTTCACCTACGACGGCGAACAACTGGGTCAGGGACGCGAGAACGCGAAGAACTATCTGTTCGAGCGTCCCGAGGTCATGGTCGACATCACCGAGCGGGTCATGGTGGCATCGGGCCTGCGCGCTGATGAATCCGACGAATTCAGCGAGGCTGACGATCAGCCGATCGAGATCGACTGATTCCGTTACCTCCAACGACGACGGCGCCGGTGACCATCCGCAAAAGCGGAGGACACCGGCGCCCTGTCATGTTCAGGCCGTGATTGGTCTGTGGTAGGTCAGCCCTTAGCTTCGATGAATGCGTCCGAGAAGTTGATCTCGAAATCGCCGGTGTCGGCGATGAACTCCAGCATGGAGCGATCGGTGGGATACACGATCGGGTCCTC
>RFST01000190.1 GCA_009923855.1 Actinomycetota bacterium | reverse complement strand
CACCTACGACTCGCTGACCGGGTCGTTGTCTGACGCCGACCCTGGTTGTCGAAGGGGCTGATGCGCACGAGTCGATGCGTGCCGCGCTCCCCCACCATCAATCCGTAGGCATACCGACCAGTGATCGTCATCTCGGCCGAGTTGATGCCCGCCTCGACACCCTCGCTCACATAGTTGACCTCGACGTCGAAACCGCGTCGCTCTCCCCACTTTGAGTACATGCGCAACAACATCTCGGCGAAATCCTGTGCGTCGACACCACCATCTTTTGCGTTGATGTGCACGATGCACGGCGACTCGTCATGTTCGCCGGTGAACAGACTGCGCAACTCGAGTTGGTCGAGCAGCGCCGCCACCTCGGCGATCTGCGCCTCGATATCGGACTCTTGAGAAGCGTCGTCGACCTCGCGCGCGAGTTCGTGCAACACCTCGGCATCAGACAACGACCCGGTCAGCGAGTCGTAGGTGTCGAGGTCGTCTTTGGCCGCCGCGTACTCCGAATTAACCCGGCGCGCGCGTTCGGGGTCGTCCCACAGGTCGGGGCGACCGAGTTCGGCCTCGAGTTCCACCAAGCGGTCACGGGTGTCATCGACCGACAGGTACTGGGCAGCCTCGTCGACCCGGCGCGCGATATCGCGCAGATCATCGGTGAAGTCGCGCACGGCTCAGCCGGCCCCGTGGCACAGTTTGAACTTCTTGCCCGACCCACATGGGCACGGCGCGTTACGCGGCGTCTTGTCGAAGGCGTCGCGCACCACGGTGTCGGGTTTCGCCGTCGGGGCAGGTTGTGGCGGCGCGGGCGCCTGACCCTGGGCCTCAGCCACTGCCGCCGCTCGTGCAGTGTCGAAACCCGATGCGGTGTCGTCGTCGCTGGAGGACTGCTGCATATTCAGCACCTGTGGCGTCAAGGTGGCCGGTTGCGCCTGGGTGACCTGCACGTGCATCACGTAGCGCACAAAATCGCGGGCGATGCCGGCCATCATCGCCGAGAACATCTGGTAGCCCTCGCGCTGCCACTCGGTGAGCGGGTCTTTCTGGCCCATCGCACGCAAGTTGATGCCCCCTTGGAGATAATCCATCTCCTCGAGGTGCTCACGCCAGCGCTGGTCGATGATGCGCAACATGACCTGACGTTCGACGGTGCGCATCACCTCGTCACCGAATTCGGCTTCGCGTTGGGCGTAGTGCTGGCCTGCATCGTCCAACAAGAGCCGGCGCAGCTCACCACGATCGAGACAGTCACCCATCTGCACGGCGTCGAGGGTGGTCGGCCAGAAGAGGGCGACTTCTTTTGCCAAGCCGTCGATATCCCATTCGTCGGTGGCTGCTGATGCGCAATGGGTGATGAGCAGGTCATCGACCGCATCGGAGAGGTAATCCATTGCCGCGACGCGTAGATCTTCGCCGTCGAGAATCTGGTCGCGACGCGCATAGATCACCTTGCGCTGTTCGTTCATCACCTCGTCGTACTTGAGGACGTTCTTGCGGATCTCCGCGTTCTTCTGCTCGACCGTGGACTGTGCACGCTCGATGGCCTTGGTGACCATCTTCGCCTCGATTGCCTCGTCATCGTCGAAACGACCCATGGCCCACTGCAATGCGCCGGTGGCGAACAACCGCATCAGGTCATCGTCGAGAGAGAGGTAAAAACGGCTCTCGCCGGGGTCGCCCTGGCGACCGGACCGGCCACGCAACTGGTTGTCGATACGACGCGAATCGTGACGCTCGGATCCAATGACGTACAAGCCGCCCAGTTCCCGCACGCGTTCGCCCTCGGCACTGCATTCCTTCTGGAATCGCTGCATGTGCCGTTCCATGCTCGCCAGTGCCGCGGCGCGCTGTTCGCGGAACTCCTCGGGCATCTCCTCGAGCGGACGTGCCATGGCGAAGTCATCCACCAGCACGGCCTCGTCAAAGCCCTCTTTCAAGACCTCGCGGCGCGCCAGCAATTCGGGGTTGCCGCCAAGGAGGATGTCGACACCACGGCCGGCCATGTTGGTGGCCACGGTGATCGCACCGAGGCGACCGGCCTGGGCCACCACCTCGGCTTCACGGGTGTGCTGCTTGGCGTTCAGCACCTCATGAGGAATGCGTCGCTCGGTCATGAGCCGCGACAGCAATTCGCTCTTTTCGACACTGGCGGTGCCGACGAGCACCGGCTGGCCGGCCTCGTGACGCTCGACAATGTCGTCGATGACCGCGCGGAACTTGCCGAGTT
The DNA here is from genome assembly GCA_009923855.1 of Actinomycetota bacterium. Classification (GTDB taxonomy): domain Bacteria; phylum Actinomycetota; class Acidimicrobiia; order Acidimicrobiales; family Ilumatobacteraceae; genus Casp-actino5. The sequence goes on along the minus strand of RFST01000190.1, from coordinate 1,160 downwards.
CACCCTTGAAGATCAAGTCGGGCTGGTCGTTGCGGGCAACGGGTCGGTTGGTCGGGATTGGCACCACACCCAATCCATAGGTGTTCATCAGCTCGGCGGCCTCGGTGGAGGCCGTACCGGTCATACCGGCGAGTTTGTCGTACATGCGGAAGTAGTTCTGGAGGGTGATCGTGGCGAGGGTCTGGTTCTCCTCTTTGATCTTCACCCCCTCCTTGGCTTCGACGGCCTGGTGGATGCCCTCGGACCAACGGCGACCCTCGAGGATGCGACCCGTGAACTCGTCGACGATTTTCACCTCGCCGCCCTGCACGATGTAGTCACGGTCACGCCGGTACAGCTCTTTGGCCTTTAAGGCCACGGTGAACTGATGCACGAAGTTCGCTTGGACGTCGTCGTACAGATTCTCGACGTCGAGGGCCGCTTCGACCTTTTCGATGCCTGCCTCGGTGGGCACCACAACGCGCTTGTCCTCTTCGACCTCGTAATCGATGTCGCGGGTGAGCGTGCGCACGATGGATGCGAAGCGGTAGTACAGCTTCGCGGCGTCACCCACACGGCCGGAGATGATGAGCGGTGTACGTGACTCGTCGATGAGAATGGAGTCGACCTCGTCGACGATGCAGAACGAATGCCCGCGCTGCACCTTGTCGGCAACCGAACCCGCCATGTTGTCGCGCAGGTAATCGAACCCGAACTCGTTGTTGGTGCCGTAGGTGATGTCGGCTGCGTAACTCGCGCGCTTCTCAGCAGGTGAGTTCTTCGATCCGGGCACGACCAGCCCGACCGACAGGCCCAACCAGCGGTGCAGGCGCCCCATCCACTCGGCATCGCGGCGCGCGAGATAGTCGTTGACGGTCACGAGATGCACACCGTTGCCAGAGAGACCGTTTAGGTACGCCGGCAACGTGGACACCAAGGTCTTTCCCTCACCGGTGCGCATTTCGGCGACCCAGCCGAAGTGCAGCGCGGCGCCGCCCATCATCTGCACGTCGTAGTGGCGTTGGCCGAGCACCCGGCTCGCCGCCTCGCGAGTAACGGCGAACGCCTCCACCAACAGATCGTCGAGACTCTCACCGCGATCGAGGCGCTCACGGAACTGCACCGTCATGTGGGCCAGGTCGGTGTCGGACATCGCCGAGTAGGTGCCCTCCAACGCATTG
>RFST01000189.1 GCA_009923855.1 Actinomycetota bacterium | reverse complement strand
TCCCACCCATCGGGAGCCCACCCGATGCGGAACGTGCGGACATCGTCGCCAGTGAGGCCCCGTGCCCGAAGGTACGACCGCGCCGGGCCGGCGTCCTCGCCGGTGAGTAAACGCTGGTGGTACCACTCGACCGCGGCGTCCATTGCTCCGACCAAACGACCGCGTCGCGCGCGGTCACGCTGCTGGCCGCCAGAGGTGTAGGTGAGTTCGATTCCGGCCCGCGATGCGAGCGCTTCCACGGCACCGACAAAGTCGGTGTGCTGCATCTGCTGCACAAAGGTGAAGATGTCGCCCGCGGCGTCACAGCCGAAGCACTTGTAGCGACCCGTCTCCTCGCGCACGTTGAATGACGGCGTCTTCTCGCCGTGGAATGGGCACAAACCCACCCAGTTGCGTCCCGTGCGGCGCAATTGCACGTGTTGAGAGATCACATCGACGATCGACACCGAGGAGCGAATGCGCTCGATGTCGTCGTCGGAGATCGCCACAGACGAAATCTACATCGGTGGGCTGCACCCGGTCAGCGGTCAGCCGTTCGTGATGATCGCCTGCGCAGCCGCGAGACGTGCGATCGGCACCCGGAACGGTGAACAGCTGACGTAGTCCAGGCCGACACGCCGGAACAGGTCGATCGACTCCGGATCGCCACCATGCTCTCCACACACGCCCAGTTTGAGATCAGCCCGGGTTGCGCGACCCCGCTCGGCGCCGAGGGCAACGAGGTCGCCCACACCGCTCTGGTCGATGGTGTCGAACGGATTGCGCTTCAACAAGCCCTGCTCGAGGTAGGCCGGCATCATCCGGCTCTCCACATCATCACGGCTGAATCCGAATGTGAGCTGGGTCAGGTCGTTCGTACCGAATGAGAAGAAATCCGCCACCTCGGCAATCTCATCGGCTCGCACCGCAGCACGCGGTGTTTCGATCATCGTCCCGATGGTGATCTTCGGCTTGCGCCGCATACCGGCCAATGCACGATCGATCTCCTCTTGCACCCACGACCGCGCCAGTGCGAGTTCTTCGCGGGTCACGGTGAGCGGGATCATGATCTCGACGATCGGGTTCTTTCCGGCGTCGCGCAGCATGGCGGCCGCGTCGAGCAGCGCCCGCACCTGCATGGCGTACAGACCAGGCTTGATCACGCCAAGACGTACCCCACGGGTGCCGATCATCGGATTGTGCTCAGCCCACGATTCCGCAGCGGCCAACAATTTCGTGTCGCGAGCCGACAGCCCACGGCGTGCTTGTTTGACCTTCAGCTCCTCGACCGACGGCAAGAACTCGTGCAACGGTGGGTCGAGCAACCGGACCGTCACCGGCAAGCCATCCATGGCCAACAAAATGTCTTCGAAGTCGGCCTGCTGGGCCGCACGCAACTTCTCGAGGGCCGCCGCCTCTTTGCGTGGGGTGTCGGCAAGGATCATCTCCCGCACGATCGGCAGACGATCGGGAGCCAAGAACATGTGCTCGGTTCGGCATAGACCAATGCCTTCTGCGCCGTTACTGCGCGCCACGGTCGCATCAGCACCCGTGTCGGCGTTCGCACGAACCGCCATCTTTCCCTTACGAATGCGGTCAGCCCACGACAGGATCGTGTGGTACTCCGCGGGTGGTTCAGCGGCTGATAATTCAAGGGCGCCCAACATGACCTCGCCGGTCGTGCCATCGAGAGAGATCACATCACCTTGGCGAACCACGGTGCTGCCCACACGGAACTCGCGACCGTCGATACGTACCGCATCGGCACCCACCACGGCAGGGGTTCCCCACCCGCGAGCCACGACGGCCGCATGGCTCACAAGACCGCCTCGCGCCGTCAAGATGCCCTCGGCAACCATCATGCCGTGCACGTCCTCGGGGCTTGTTTCATTGCGCACGAGCACCACGGCCTCGCCGTGTCTGGCCGCCGACTCGGCCTCATCAGCGGTGAAGTACACACGCCCGACCGCCGCGCCCGGCGATGCACCCAACCCCTTGGCGATGGCCGCCGTGCGGGTCCGGAATTGCGGGTGGAGCACCGAGTCGAGGTGATCGGCGGTGACGCGCATCACCGCCTCCTCCCGTGAAATGGTCCACTTCGACCCGCGGGAGCCCTTGGTGCCCTTGGTCATGTCGACCGCCATCTTCAATGCGGCAGCACCGGTGCGCTTGCCCACCCGGGTCTGCAGCATCCACAAGCGACCCTGCTCGATGGTGAACTCGGTGTCGCACATGTCGTGATAGTGCTCTTCGAGCCGGACGAAAATATTGAGAAGTTCGGCGTGGATCGACGGGAAAATCTGCGCCATATCGTCGAGTGTCTGCGTGTTGCGGATGCCGGCCACCACGTCCTCGCCCTGTGCGTTCACGAGGAAGTCGCCATAGGGACGGTTGTCGCCGGTGGCTGCGTTGCGGGTGAACCCCACACCGGTGCCCGATGTGTCGTCGCGATTGCCGAACACCATCGTCTGGACATTCACCGCGGTTCCAAGGTCGTGAGAGATCTTCTCCCGCACCCGGTACGCCACAGCTCGCGCTCCGTTCCACGAACGGAACACCGCCTCGATCGCGCCGTTCAACTGCTCGCGCGGATCCTGCGGGAAGGCCACGCCCGCGTGGCGTTTGACCGCACTCAGGTACTTTGCGGCCAGCTTCTTCAGCGTTGCTGCATCGAGGTCAGCATCATTTGAGGTGCCCGCGGCTTCCTTGGCGGCATCGAGGGGCGCCTCGAAGACTTCTCCCTCGACTCCCATGACAATGCGCCCGTACATGGCGATAAATCGCCGATAGGAGTCGTAGGCGAACCGCTCGTCACCGGTCACAGCGGCCAGGCCCTTCACGCTCTGGTCGTTGAGCCCGAGGTTCAACACGGTGTCCATCATTCCGGGCATCGAGAATTTCGCGCCCGACCGCACGCTGACAAGCAGCGGATCTGCGGCATCACCAAGACGGCGACCCATCGTACGTTCAAGTTTGCGGACATGCCGGGTGATCTCGTCATCGAGCCCTGCTGGCCACCCGTCGTGCATGTATGCCCGGCACGCATCGGTGGACACCGTAAATCCGGGTGGCACCGGCAGGCCGAGCACGGTGGTCATCTCGGCGAGGTTGGCCCCCTTGCCCCCGAGCAGATCCTTGTAGGACATGGGGGGCTTGCGATGTGAATGGTCGAATGCATAGACGTACGGCACGGCGGAGCAGTCTAGGAGCCGGCCTGTCGGCGCGCGAGCGGAATGCCTAGTGAGGGTCAGCGGCGAGCACCGCACGCTTCACGCGGGCGATGCATACATCGCCCGCTGCCGAGGTGATAGCTCCCACATCCTCGCCGGTGACCGTCACCACATCGCCAACCTGTGCTGGCGCCATCACCACAATGAGACGCCATGGTGCCGACGCACCGCGCGAATCCATTCGCTCGACGAGTTCTTGGCCGGGATAGC
>RFST01000188.1 GCA_009923855.1 Actinomycetota bacterium | reverse complement strand
CACCGTTCAACCGGCTCAGGCAGGAACGCTGAGAATGCGGCAACGGCCACTACATCGGTGGCCGATGCCGGCAGTGTGACCGGCGAGGGTGCACCCACCGGTGGCCACTGCTGCGCGTGAGCTCGGACGGGGTGTGCTCACACATCGTTCAGTCATCGCAGGCATGAACGCTGAGAATGTGGCAACGACCAGCACGTCGATGGCTGATACCGGCAGCTTGGCTGGCGAAGGTGCAACCGCTAACGGGCACTGCTGCGCGTGAGTTCAAACGGTGTGCTCTCGCCGCGTGAGGCGCGGTCGGACACTGACCGGTTGAGTCAAATGAGCGCTTGTCGGCGTGTGGCCACCACCGATGTCACGGTGGTGGGCGTCAGCGGTAGCGGTTGGTGACGGGCAGACGCCGGTCGCGCCCGAACGCCTTGCGAGTTACCCGCACACCAAGTGGTGTCTGACGTCGTTTGTACTCGGCGATGTCCACGAGACGAGTGATGCGCTGCACCATCTCGGCATCATGACCGTCGGCGATGATCTCGGCGGCGGTGCGGTCCTGTTCCACATAGGCCGCAAGAATCGGATCGAGTACCTCGTAGGCCGGCAGGCTTTGGTCGTCGCGCTGATCGGGACGCAACTCGGCCGATGGGGGTTTCACCAGCACGTTGTTCGGCACGACCTCGCGGCCGGCGCGGGCGTTGACGAAGCGGCATAGGTCGTACACCCGGGTCTTCAGCACGTCCTTGATCGGTCCATACCCGCCGACCGCATCGCCGTAGATCGTGAAATAGCCGACCGCGACCTCGCTCTTGTTGCCGGTGGTCAGCACCATCCAACCCATTTCATTCGACAGGGCCATCAGGATCTGGCCGCGACATCGCGACTGCATGTTCTCCCATGCCAAACCGACATCTCGGCCCGCAAACGATGCGGCCAGCATCTCCTCAAAGGCGCTCACCGCAGGTTCAATAGCGATGGTGCGGCACTCGATGCCGAGGTTGCCGGCGAGGGCCTCAGCATCGCTGATCGAATGATCAGACGAGTAGCGCGATGGCATCGCAACACCGTGCACATGGTCGGCCCCCAGTGCATCGACGGCGATACACGCCACGATCGTGGAGTCGATGCCGCCCGACAGGCCAATCACCACATCACGGAATCCGTTCTTATGGCAGTAGTCGCGGGTGGCCGCCACGAGGGCGTCATACAGTTCAGCATCTCCTGACACCTCTGGTGCGATCTCGCCACCGGGTGCCCCTGCGGGGCTTCGCCGGGTCGTGGTCACATCGATCAGCGCCACATCGTCGCGGGAGGCATCGATGGTGGGGTCGAGCACACCGTCGATCACATCGTCGATCACGTGGTCCACCATGACGGCGAGCTCATCGCTGTCGTGTGGTGAAACCGCAGTGGCCAGGGTCTCCTCGGGCGACATAGCAGCCGGCGGTGTCGGCACCTCGACGATGGCGAGATCCTCGACGAACAGCGGTGATCGTGCGATCACCGCGCCAGCGGCATCCACGGTGAACGATCCACCGTCGAAGACCAGTTCATCTTGTCCACCGACCTGGTTTGCGTAGACGAAGGGCACACCAAGTTCGCTCGCGCGACGTGCGAACAGCGACTCACGTTCGGCGTCCTTGTCGAGGTGATACGGCGAGCCGTTCACCACGATCACCGCACGAGCGCCAGCTGCCACCATCGCCGCGTGTGGGCCGTCGTCATGCCACGCGTCTTCGCAGACCACCACCGCCACCGGCACGCCAGCGATGTTGAACATTGGCAGGGTGCCGCTCCCTGGAGTGAAGTAGCGCTTCTCGTCGAAGACCTCGTAGTTCGGGAGCAGCCGCTTGTGGAACACACCGACCACACGGCCGTTGGCGCAGACCGCGGCGGAGTTGTGCAGCCGGGTGGGGTCGTTGCGCACCCGGGTGGCAACACCGATGATGGCAACCGTGTCGCCGGTGGCTGCTGCCACACGTTCGAGGGCGGCGAGGTTGTCGTCCACGAAGCGTGGTTTCAACAGCAGGTCCTCAGGCGGGTAGCCGCTGATCGCGAGTTCGCCGGCGACCATGATGTCGGCGCCGGCGAGGTCGGCGCGGCGGTATGCGGCCAGCAGCCGCTCGACGTTGCCGTCAAGGTCGCCAACGGTGGGGTTCAGTTGCGCGACAGCAACACGGAGCTGGCTGCCGGAACGGCCCGATGATGCATCGGGTGGGGCAGCGGTCGGCGCATCTGGCACGGCGTCGGGCACCGGCTCAGGCTAACCATGGCGACGGCTGCCCTGTCGCGCCAAGGTGGGAGGCATGTGAACGCGGAAATCGCAGTTATGTCGCAACCACATGCTGTTGGCGCGGAACGCACCCGCAACGTTCAGTGGTACTGGTCGAGAATGGCCGATTCGGTCACCTTGGCGAGGGTGTCACGAATCTGCGTGGCCAAGGCGCTGTCCACACCATCGATCGTCGACAGTTCATCCACCGATGCGCGCTGCAGTCTCGCCAGATCACCGAAGTGTGCGGCAACCCGCACGGCGATCTCATCGGGCAGTCGGTTGACCCGCCGCAGAAGTCGGGTGCCCTTCGGGGCCAACTCCAGATCGAGGTCATCAGGGTCGCCACCGTGGTGAAGGGTGGCCGCAACCCGGCGGAGATCGCGCAGCTCATCGTCGGTCAGCGTGGCAAGTTCCGCCATGGTGTCGTCGGTGTCACGTGCGGCCGGCAGATAGTCGGTGATGACCAGATCGATGCGATCGTCGACCTCGGCGTAGAGCTCATCGAGCTGCAGTCGCAGCAGTCGGGCATCCACACCCAACTCCACGATCATCGTCTCGATCTCCTCGGCGATGCGGTTCACCATCTCCTGGCGTTGCATCACGATGGCGACATCGCGAAGGGTGACCACGTCTTCAACCTCGGATGCAGTGAGACCGCCGAGCGAGTTGTTGACGCGTTCGGTGTAGCGCTCCAAGGTCTGCAGCGCCTGATTCGATCGGTCGAGCAACCGGCTGGTGTCTTGTAGCTGGTGCTTCTGGCCACCTGCGTACACGTTGATCACGCCCATCTCCTCGGAGGCGCTGATGACGGGCACACCGATCGAACGGGCCACCCGTTCAGCGGTGCGGTGCCGAGTGCCGGTCTCGCTGGTGGGCACACTCGGGTCGGGGACCAGGTGCACATTGGCGCGTGCGATGCGGGCACCATCACTCGAGATGATGATGGCGCCGTCCATCTTGGCCAGCTCCGACAGTCGCTGTGGTGAGTAGGGGGCGTCGACCAAGAACCCGCCGGTGCAGATGGCGAGGACTTCGGGGTCGTCGGCTAGCACGAGCAGCGCACCGGCCTTTGAGCGGACCACACGATCGATGCCGTCGCGCAGCGGTGTTCCCGGCGCCACACGACCGAGGGCGCGGCGTAGAGCCTCGCTGACGGTGGTAGGGCGCGACATGTGGTGATTGTAGGGGAGGCGG
>RFST01000187.1 GCA_009923855.1 Actinomycetota bacterium | reverse complement strand
GACAGCGTGGCGGACGCGGTTCGCGCCTTCGATTTCGACATCGAACGCCAAGCCATCGTCGACACCGCGACTGGCGCGGCTGTCGGTGTGTTCGATCCCGAAACTGGCAATTTCGTGTCGCCGGATGATGGCAGCCTCATCGCGGTGACCGACCCGTCGAATGGGCAGGTGACCGTTTTGGCCACCGGCGATGTGGTTGCCCGAATTCTGGGTAGCAGCACCGACGAGGCATCAGATGACGATGATGATGGCAACGACGGTGACGGATCGTCGTCGAGCACCCTTGCGTACATCCTCATTGGTGCGGCCGGGGTGCTGCTGCTACTGCTCGGGGCCTTCTGGTTGGGGAATCGGGGTCGCGCTCGCGCGACAGCACCCCCAACGGTGACCCCGTCGTCGGCGGCGCCATCGCCGGTGCCGCCGCAGGAGCCGGCCGTGCCGTCGGCACCGGAGCCCACCAGCCCATTGCCGCCACCGCCCCCACCGGCAACTCCTGACGTATCGCCGTCGACCGATCCGGATGCAACACCTCCAGGAGGGACGCCAACGACGTGATCACGGCCCGCACGGCGGTTGCCGTGCGGTGTTGCAGTCATCGGCTGATAATCATGGGGTGGTGAGCACCTCCGCCGAACGCACTCCCGCAGGAGCGATCCTGCTCGACGGCAACCGTCTGCGCGATGAGACGGTGGTGCGCCTACGCGGCGAGATCGCTGCCGCTGGCGACCCACCGGTATGCCTTGCCACGGTGCTGGTCGGCAGCGATGCTCCCAGTCGGATCTACGTCAACATGAAGCATCGCAAGGCAACCGAGGCCGGCATGGAATCGCGCGGCATCGAATTGCCCGACACCGCCACTCAGGCCGAGGTCGAGGCTGCCGTCGCCGCGCTGGTCGCCGATGATGGGGTGCACGGCATCTTGGTGCAGTTGCCTCTGCCGGCTCACCTCGATCCTGAACCAGTGCTGGCGCTGCTGCCACCTGAAAAAGACGTTGATGGTCTGACCGACCGATCGTTGGGACGCCTCGTGCGCGACCTGCCAGGCCATGTGCCATGCACGCCTCTCGGCGTGATGCGCCTCATCGAGCGCTACGGCATCGCCACGCAGGGTCAACGAGCGGTGGTGATCGGCCGGTCCACTCTTGTCGGGCTTCCGCAGGTGCTGTTGCTCGGGCGTCGCGGATGTGATGCAACCGTCACCTTGGCCCACTCGCGTACCGACGATCTCATCGACGTGTGTCGCAGCGCCGACATCATCGTGGCAGCTGCCGGCCAAGCCCACATGATCGGTGTCGACCATGTACGCCCCGGCGCGACCGTGATCGACGTTGGCGTGAGCCGCACCGAGGCGGGCATCGTCGGCGATGTGGATTTCGATGCGGTGCAAGCCGTCGCAGGGGCAATCACCCCGATGCCGGGCGGCACTGGCCCGATGACGATCGGCTGCCTGCTCGAGAACACGGTGGCGGCAGCGCGCATGCTCGGCGCACTCTGAACAACCCTGCTGGTTGCGCCCTCGTTCGGTGCCAGCAGTGTGATGTACATTTTGTCAACGCAGTGTCGGGCGGGCCGTGACGCCACGACATGCCTTGCCGATCGAAGATGAGTGACGAGACCGCACCCCTGACGCCGATGCCGCTGCGGGTACTCGCTGCGCGTATCGCGCATGAATGGTCGACGCGGTCGAAGATCTTCGACCTGCCGCATGCGCGCATCTGGCGCCCTGACGACACCGTCGATCTCTCGATGGAGTTCCTCGGGCGCCCCTGTGCCACACCGATTGGCCCTGCAGCGGGTCCGCACAGCCAGATGGCGCAGAACCTGGTGCTCGCATGGCTGGGTGGATCACGGCTGTTCGAATTGAAGACCGTGCAGGTCATCGACGACCTTGAGATCGCTCGACCCTGCATCGACATGGAGACCATTGGCTACAACACCGAGTGGAGCCAAGAACTGTCGGTGCCCGCCAGCATCGACGAATACGTCGGTGCCGCCCTGTTGATCGCTGCGCTCAGTCGGTGGGAACCGCTCGCCGAGCACCTCGGCCCCGATCCCGGGCGGCACGTGTTCGACATGAGCGTTGGCTACGACCTCGCGGGTATCTCCACTGACAAAGTGGCGGGGTTCATTTCCACGATGCGTGATGCCAGCGCCGTGATCTCGCGGATGCGAACCGAATTGGCGTCGGTGCCGGCGATGGCGCACCTGGCCGACGTCGACCTCGATCCATGTATCGCGGACACCTTGACACTGTCGACCTTCCATGGCTGCCCACCCGATGAGATCCACGCGATCGTCACCCACCTGATCGACGCCCATGATCTTGACGTCATCGTGAAGCTGAACCCGACGTTGCTCGGCATCGACACCGTCACGCAGATCCTGCACGATGAACTCGGCTACCGCGATCTGCAATTACGGCAGTCCGCATTCGACGAGGACCTGACGTTCGACCGGGGTATCGAGCTCATCGAGGACCTGTCGGCCTATGCCACGGCACGCGGGCGTCGCTTCGGGATCAAATTGACGAACACAATGGTGGTCGGCAACCATCGCGGCCTCCTCGGCGATGACCCGATGTACATGTCGGGACCGCCGCTGCATGTGCTGGCGAGCACCCTGTGTGATCGGCTGGCGACCGCACTGCCGGGGCGCCTTGCGATCCCCGGCCACGATGGCGACATCATGGTGAGCTTCTCCGCGGGTGTCACCCGGTCGAACCTTGCCGATACCTTGGCCATGGGTGCCAACCCGGCCACGATCTGTTCCGATCTGTTGAAACCCGGTGGCTACGGCCGACTCGCGCCGATGTTGCGCGACCTCACCAGCACCATCGCCGCCGATGGTTGCACCGATCTCACCTCGTGGCGCGCACACCGCCAAGAAGCTGCAGTCGCCGAGGGCTACGCGAACAGTTGTGCTCGTCATGTGGCACACATCCGCTCCGATGGCATCGACGCCTACCACCTCGACGGCAACTCCAAACTGCCGCGCAGTGTCGATCATGACCTTGAGATGTTTGGCTGTGTGGCCTGCAACTTCTGCATCACGGTGTGCCCCAACGATGCGTTCTTCTCGATCCGCACACCGGTCGACTCTGGCCTTGATGCCCGGCAGCAGTACTTGGTGTACGCCGAGTTGTGTAACGAGTGCGGCAACTGCCTTGGGTTCTGCCCTGAACGAGGCGACCCGGCGATGATCAAGCCACGGCTGTTCACCGACCCTGAACTCTTCGCCGCCCGTGATGGCCAGGGGTTCCTTGTGGCCGATGGTGCTGTTGTCGACTATCGCGGCGATGAGGAAGCAGCGCGCATCGTGGGGGACCTCCTCGCTCGTCCGGCCGGTGACCCGCTGGGGGGAGCCGGTCGATGAGCTTGACCGAGTCGCATTCCAACGAGGGCACCGCATCGACCATCGGGTTCCGCGTGAACGGCACGCCGGTCACCGTGCGTGGCACCCACGAGCACTTGTTGAGTGCATTGCGTGACGAGTTGGACA
>RFST01000186.1 GCA_009923855.1 Actinomycetota bacterium | reverse complement strand
TGTGTGGGTGGTCAGGGTGCTGGCCAGGGTCCCGCGTAGTCGCGCACCCGTTCTTGCAGGTGACGTGCACGCACCTCTTGATAGTTGCCGAGCGTCTGCCCGCGTTTAGCACTCGAGCGGAACCCCCGCGTTTGTGCCGCCATGTTGGAGGTGTCTTCGTCGTACACGCGACCGAGACGACCGAGACCCTCGGCCACCGAGTAGCTCTCATCGATATCGATGTTGATGACCTGAGGCGGTGGCGGCGCTTTCTTGTCGGCCGGCCGAGGACGCATCATCAACAGGTCGAAGTAGCTGTGGTCCACCGATTCGGGATCGGGAACGAAGCGGTACACCATGGGCAGTTGCAAACCCGGGAAGAAGAACATGTTCGGGAAGACGAAGTACTGGATGGAGTCCAGAGTCATCGACTGGCTCACATCGCTGTAGTCGTGACCCGTACGTGCCGACATGGCCTCTTTCACCATGTCGGCGATCACGTCGCGAGCACGCGCGCCTTCTGGCATCTCGGGTGTGTCGACTCCCCGGCGCATCGTGGTGCGCGCCAGTAGTTCCTGCTCGGTGCGCGGTGGGTTGCGCAGCGGGCTGTTCAGGCCGGTCGTATGGATGAACCGCGACACGTTGGGTTCGAAGATGTCGTAGGCGGTGGTGACCTCGTCACCGAGTTCGCCCGTCGAGTGGGTCTCACGCACGTGATACGCCTCTAGGAAGGCCTCCGCAGCAGCTTTCCAGTTGCAGGGCAACCGCTTGCGGACGAAGGTCTCGATGTAGCGGTCGGCAAGCCCCCAGTCGGCCCAATGGCGCGGCATCACGCCGAGGTAGTCGAGCAGCGACTCGGCATTGGGATCGAAGTTCACGAACACGAATCCCTCCCACACGTCGACCGACATCTCGGGAAGCCGGTGGGAGTCATCGGTGACGTGGGGGAAATCCCATGCACCGGGGCGTTCGTTGAACGATCCGTCAAGTTTCCATTCCCACCCGTGGAACGGACAGCGCAAGGTGTTAGAGAAGCCGCAGGTACCCGGTGGCTTCAGCTGCGTGCCGCGGTGCATACAGGCGTTGTAAAACGCACGGATCTGCCCATCGGCACCGCGCACGATCAGCGCCGAGTGCGGGCCGACGTCGTACACGTAGTAGTCACCGGCCTCGCTGAGATGGTCGATGTGACAGGCCCACTGCCAAGTTCGTGACCACATGAGGTCAAACTCACGCTCGGCATAATCGGTCGATGTATACACGGTGTACGGGATGTCGTCGTCGCCGCGGAATGCGTAACTCTCCTCGAGCAACGCATCCGGAGGGGCGATCGGGTCGGCACGCAGCTGGTCGTACAGGCTGGGGCCGATCTCGCGTGCATCGCCCGGTGCCAGTTCGTCGGTGCTCATATTCATCCCCCTTAGTGATTGCCCTCCCGACGTTAGTGCAGGGTTCTACCTAACAGATGTTCGGAAATACCCTCTACGCTGTGCCCGGCGTCACACGACGTTTGCCGGAACTGAACAGAACCGCATATCGTCACCGCGACCACACCACATCTGAGGGGGGACTCACATGCTCGGCGACCGCTGGATCTACGACCGCGAACCAACCGAACGATTTCCGGACTACACCCGCGGTAATGCCGGCGAGGTGCTGGCCGACCCGGTCAGCCCCATCGGCTGGACGTTCTGTTGTGAACCGGGCATGGTGCGCGGCTGCGTCGACGGATTCGAGCAGATGGGCGTGTTCGACGCCCTCGAGTACAACACCGAATGGCCTGAGGCCTTTGGCCTGTTCGGCGGGTATTTCTACAACTCGCTGACGCAGGCGCGTCTGTTCGGTATCCGTTCGGGTGCCGGCTGGGAGACGATCGACAACACCTTTTTCGACACCGACAGCCAGGAGATCCCACCCTACGAAGCGGCCGATTGGCACGACTCGCCGCGGCATGCCCAGAAACTCGAAACCACCATCGGATGGTGTCTGGCGACCCCCAATGTGCCGGAGATCGACCGAAACAAGGTCGAGGTGAAAGCCCTGCGTGACTCGCGACCTGATCTGTCGACGCTCACCGATGCGCAACTACTTGCACGTGCGCGCACCATGCAGCGCTACCTCCGGGCCACCTTCTCGCAGGTGGTATGGGCGTCTCTCGGGTCGTCGATCGGCAACGGCATCCTGCCCGCGCTGATCACCGATGACCCCTCGGCCATCACCAAGCTGATCACAGGCATCGGAGACGTGGATTCGGCCGATATCGCCGGTCGCATCTTCGCGCTGTCACGGCAGGTGAACGCCGATGCTGAACTCGCTGCTGCTTTCGATGCCGGCCTTGAAGATGTGCTGACGCGGGTGGCTTCCATGGGCTCCGACAGCGCCCGGGCCTTCACGGCAGCAGTGGACGACTTCATGTACACCCACGGCAGCCGGGGACCAAACGAGTACGACCCGTACTCGTGGAGCTACGAGTCGCGGCCACTGCTCCTCGCCCGCGCGATCGACAAGGTGCGCGGTGCCAGCGATAGCCACGACCCGGTGGCGGCGCTGGCCGCCAGCGCGGCCGAGCGTCAGCGACTGATCGAGCACTACACCGCCGTGTTTGCCGACAACCCCGAGGCAGCGGGCATGTTCGGCGCCGCAGTGAATTCACTCGCGGTGTTCATGCAGGCCCGCGAGCGATGCAAGTCGAACCACATCCGCGTGGTCGGAGAGGTTCGTCAGTGTTTCTTGGAGCTCGGACAGCGCGCAGTCGACGCTGGCCATCTCAGCCATGTGCGACAGGTCTTCATGTTGTTGGCTGATGAACTCGACGAGTGGTTGGTCGACCCGGCAGCGTTCTCGACCCGCCTCACTGAGCGCGAGGCTGACTATCTCTCGCTCTACGAGTTGGAACCGCCGTACATCGTGAAAGGTGCGGCACCACCGCTGTCACAGTGGCGGCGCACCGCCGATGCTGTCTCGGTGGGAGATGTGCTCAACGGTGTCGCCGGGTCCCCTGGTGTCGTCACGGGAACCGCCCGCGTGCTGCACAGCCTCGACGATGCCGACAAGTTGGAGCCCGGAGACATCTTGATCGCCGAGTCAACCGACCCGTCATGGACCCCTTTGTTCTTGGCAGCGGGTGGTGTGATCACCAACATCGGCGCGATTGGCACCCACGCGGTGATCGTGAGTCGCGAGTTGGGCATCCCCTGTGTGCCCTCTATTGCTGATGCCACCTTGCGCATTCCCGACGGCGCAACCGTGACCCTTGACGGCAACGTCGGCACGGTCACCATCGACGCAATCAACTGAACCGGCACCGCCCTCCGGCATTGCCGTCAACTAGGGCTTGTACCGCGCCCTTCGCTGCCCTGAGCAAACAGGTGGGTGTCGATTGGCATCGGTGACAGCCCGGCGCGAACCTCGGTGCCTTCATGCACACAGGTGCGATGAATGATGCGCCACTCGTCTCCACGGCGTTCGTAGCGATCCACGTACCGGCCGTACCACACGTGAATCTCGCTGCGGTCCGCCGTCATCAGATACGACACGTTGAACATCTC
>RFST01000185.1 GCA_009923855.1 Actinomycetota bacterium | reverse complement strand
ACCATCTTCGAGGATCGGACCTTCTCGTTCATCCTCAAGACGCCGCCGACTCCGGTGCTCATTCGTGAGAAGGCCGGTATTGCCAAGGCGGCGACGAACCCCGGTACCGAAACAGCGGCCACGATTAGCGAGGCCGATGTGGAAGAGATCGCCAAGATCAAAATGCCGGACTTGAACGCCAACGACATTGAGGCCGCTAAGCAGCAGGTGCGTGGCACGGCCCGGTCGATGGGTATCGCGATCGGCTGAACCGATCGTTGGGTAGCGGCACCCGCCGTTGCCCTCACCGTCCTGTCCGGGAGGACCTCGCCCGGGGGACAACTCACACGAGGGAGACAACAATGTCAGGAAAGAAGTACGCAGATGCGCTGAAGCGGTACGACCGCGAGGCGTTTCATTCACCGGCCGAAGCGGTCACCCTGGTCAAGTCGATCGCGTCAGCGAAGTTCGACGAGACCGTCGAGGTGGCCATCCGTCTCGGCGTCGATCCCCGCAAGGCCGACCAGATGGTGCGTGGCACCGTGGCGTTGCCGTCGGGCACCGGTCGTGATGTGCGCGTGGCCGTGTTCGCCGCCGGTCCCGCCGCCGATGAGGCCCGCGCCGCTGGCGCCGACCTCGTGGGTGCTGATGACCTCGCCGAGCGCATCGAAGCCGGTGAGATGAACTTCGATCTCACGATCGCGACGCCTGACATGATGCCGCTCGTCGGTCGTCTTGGTCGCCAGCTCGGCCCACGTGGTCTGATGCCCAACCCGAAGTCGGGAACCGTCACCACCGATGTCGGCCGTGCGGTCGGCGAGTTCAAGGGTGGCAAGGTGGAATACCGCACCGACCGTTTCGGCAATGTGCACGTTCAACTCGGCAAGGTGAGCTTCACCCCCGAGCAGCTCGAGGCCAACTTCCGCGCGGTGATCGACGAGATCCAGCGTGCCAAGCCCGCCAGCGCGAAGGGTCGCTACATCAAGAAGATCACCGTGTCGTCGACCCAGGGCCCCGGCGTCCGTGTCGACACCGGCCGCCTACGTGCCGAGGACTGAACGCGATGTGCCGGCATGCCGGCACCCGAGGAGGCTCCGGCACACTGTGCCGATAGCGTCCCGACAACAACCGAATGCTCGCCATAGACCGTTGGTCCACCTCTGGGTGGGTAATGGATTCCGCCAACGCAGGTGCTGCCTCCACGCACGGTGTCCGTGTCGTGTGGCGTCGCCCATGCGAGCCAGACGACAACGGAAAGGAGGTAAGCACCAATGACAGCGACGATGACAGCAGCCGGACGTGAGGCCCGCCCTGAGAAGGTCGCGGCGATCGAAGAGATCACTGCCCGTCTCAACGCGGCCGATGCCGTGTTCATCACGGAGTACCGCGGACTGACCGTGTCGCAGATCACCGAGATCCGCGCATCCCTGCGCAACGCCGGTGGCGAAATGAGTGTGTACAAGAACACGCTCGTGCGTTTCGCCGTGGCAAACGCCGGGATCGAGGGAGTCGATGACCTGCTGGTCGGACCGACCGCCCTCACCTTCGCCAGCGGAGACATCGCTGCGGTTGCCAAGGTCTTGAAGGCCGGCGCCAAAGCGAATGAGAACCTGGTGATCAAGGGCGGCGTGATGTCGGGAGCAGCGATCGGTGCGGCCGATGTGGCTGCCCTGGCCGATCTGCCCTCGCGCGAGCAGCTCCTCGCGATGTTCGCCGGTGCCCTGCAGGCACCGCTCGTCCGCACGGCCGGCCTATTGCAGGCCCTGCCGCGCAACCTGGCCTATGGCCTGTCGGCACTGATCGACAAGCAGGCCGCCTGATCCACCGCGCCGCTGAGGCGGCGCCCGAGAACACCCAACGACAACGACCAAAAGGTCGACCCCAAGGAGACAACAGACATGGCAACCAAGGAAGAAATCCTCGACGCAATCTCGAACATGACCGTCCTCGAGCTCAAAGAGCTGCTGGACGCATTCGAGGAGCGTTTCGACGTGACTGCTGCGGCCCCGGTGGCCGTGGCCGCTGCAGCGCCTGCTGGCGGTGGCGGCGATGACGGCGGCGCCGCCGAGAAGGACGAGTTCGACGTCGTGATCAACGACGCCGGCGGCCAGAAGATCCAGGTCATCAAGGTGGTGCGCGAGCTCACCAGCCTGGGCCTGAAGGAGGCCAAGGATCTCGTCGACGGTGCGCCGAGCACCGTGTTGGAGAAGGCTGCTGCCGATGCCGCCAACGAGGCCAAGGCCAAGTTGGAAGAGGCCGGCGCCACCGTCGAGCTCAAGTGATTCGTGGCGCTGCGGCGCCCCTGATCAGCCGAACAGCCCCGGGATTCGTCCCGGGGCTGTGTGCTGTCTGGGAATAGTTACCCATCCGGCATGTCGGCGTGCGGCGGGAATGCTTGACACGTTGGGTCGCCCTGCTTAGCGTTGGGGGCGCTCAGGGCGTCGCGAGATGACGTGTTGATGTTTCTCGCTGTGCGCCGTTAGGCTTGTCGGTTGCCGTGCGTCGCCCTAGCCAACCCCCATCAACGGTGGTGTCTGTGGCGTGCCCGGTGTGTCGTCGAGCCGAACCCGAGGTGAACTGTGGCCAATAAGGCAACTGTCCGTGAACGTTACTCGTTCGGGAACCTGAACGAACCGCTCGAACTTCCCGATCTTCTCGCGGTACAGCGCGACAGTTTCGAGTGGTTCCTCAACGAAGGCCTGGCCAACACCTTCCGCGATATCTCGCCGATCAAGGACTTCTCCGAAGCCCTGCAGCTCGAACTCGAATTTGACCCATTCGATGAAGACCTGCGCCCGCCGCCCAAGTTCACGGTGGAGGAGTGCAAAGAAAAAGACATGACCTACGCCGCACCGGTCTTCGTGCGTGCGCGCTTCTTGAACCAGCACACCGGTGAGATCAAGGAGCAAACGGTCTTCATGGGTGACTTCCCGGTGATGACCGAGAAGGGCACCTTCATCGTCAACGGCACCGAGCGCGTGGTCGTGTCGCAGCTGGTGCGCAGCCCCGGCGTGATTTTCGAGCCCGGCGAGCGGTACCGCCTGCGTAACCTCACCAAGCACCAGTTGGTGAAGGCCACCATTCACCCGTATCGCGGCGAATGGATGGAGTTCGACGTCGAGCAGCGCCCCGGCAAAGACGTCACCTGTGGCACCCGCGTGGCTCGCAAGCGTCGCATCGGCGTGTTCACGCTGTTGCGTGCCCTCGGCTACGACGAAGAGAACGCACCCGGTTTCTTGGACCGCTTCGTGCGCCATTTCGACTTCCTCGAAGGGCAGTGGGACAAGGAGCGTGACGTTGCTCCGACCCGCGATGAAGCTCTCGTCGAGATCTACAAGCGGGCCCGTCCGGGCGAGCCGCCCACGGTCGAGTCCGCACGCGCGTACTTCCGCAATGCCTTCTTCGAGAGCCGTCGCTACGACCTCAGCCGCGTCGGTCGCTACAAGCTCGACCGCAAACTTGGCGACGAGGTGGCCACGTTGGCGTCCACCTTCGGTCTCGACGGCATCGATCTCGATGGCGAACCCTTGATCGACCTGCCCGGCGAGGACCAGCACGTTCTCAGCCGCTGCGAGGTTCTGGCCACGGTCACGTACATGTTGAACCTGGTCAAGCAGGAGCCGGGCTACCGCCTCGACGATCAGGACCAC
>RFST01000184.1 GCA_009923855.1 Actinomycetota bacterium | reverse complement strand
TGCCGATCCGACGTGGCGAATTCCGAGCCGGGGTCGAACGGTTCCGCCGACGTGCCGCACCGGGTGCACGCCGTATCGCAGCGGTGTCTGTGGTGGTGATCGCTGTCGCGTCGTCTGTGGCGGGTTTCCGGGTGGCGACGGCGGAACTCCAACTCAATGAGATCGCTGCGGCGATCGATGCCGGCGAATTGGATGTGACCTCGGTGGACGATCTGCTCGCCGGTCTCGACGCCACATCGGCGACCACAGTCGCGCCCGCTGACGACATGGGCACGGGAACCGCCGAGACCTCAGAGACGGCAGAACCCGTCACGTCGACAACGGTGGCCACGCTCACCCCGCAACGCGACCCGATCCCGTTCTTGGCCATCGGCGATTCGGTCATGCTCGGCGCCGCACCCGTGCTCAGAGAACGTGGCTACACGGTGAATGCAGAGAAGAGCCGTCAGATGGTCGACGTGCTCGACTTCATGACCCAGTTGCGCGATAGCGGTGCCTTCGGCGAGGTCGTCGTCGTTCACCTCGGCACCAACGGGCCGATCGGCGACGAGACGATGAGCACCTTCATGTCGATCGTGGCCGATGTGCCCATGGTCGTGATGTTGAACGTGCGTGGCAATCTGCCATGGGCCACCCGCAACAACGAACTTCTCGACCGCCTCGACCTCCCCGATGACAACATCGTGGTTATCGACTGGCTGAGCGAGTCGGAGACCTGCACCGGTTCGTGTTACGCCGGGGACGGGATCCATCTCAATGCTGACGGCCGGGAGCACTACGCCAACGTGATACGCGATATCACCGGCCGGTAGTGCGATTGGGCGCATGCCGGTGATCCCTCTACGCTGTGCGACATGACGACTCCCGTACGTGTAGCGGTCACCGGCGCTGCTGGTCAGATCGGTTATTCACTCCTGTTTCGTATTGCCTCCGGGTCGATGCTCGGCCCCGATACTCCGGTGGCGCTGCAGCTGCTCGAGATCACTCCGGCGCTCGGCGCACTCGAGGGTGTGCGGATGGAACTCGATGACTCGGCGTTCCCGCTGCTGAGCGAGGTCATCTGCACCGACGATGCGGATGTGGCCTTTGGCGACGCTGATGTAGCGCTGTTGGTTGGAGCCATGCCCCGCAAGGCCGGTATGGAGCGCGCCGATCTGCTGTCGGCCAACGGCGGCATTTTCAAGCCTCAGGGTGAGGCCCTGTCGCGCTCGGCGAAGCGGGATGTGAAGGTTCTGGTGGTGGGCAACCCGGCCAACACGAATGCGTTGATCGCCCAGTCGAACGCTCCTGATCTCGATCCATCGCGGTTCACTGCGATGACCCGCCTTGACCACAACCGCGCCGTCACCCAGATCGCGCAGCGTCTCGGTGCCTCGGTGAACGATGTGAAGAAGATGACGGTGTGGGGCAACCACTCCACCACTCAGTATCCCGACCTGTTCCACTGCGAAGTGGGCGGCCGCAACGCCTACGAGGCTGTGGGGGATCACGACTGGGTCGACCAGACGTTCATTCCCACCGTTGCCAAGCGCGGCGCTGCCATCATCGATGCTCGTGGTGCTTCGTCGGCAGCATCAGCGGCGTCGGCGGCGGTCGATCACATTCGTTCGTGGACTCTGGGCACACCCGAGGGTGACTGGGTGTCGATGTCGATCCCGTCGGATGGGTCGTACGGGGTGCCCGAGGGAATCATCTCGTCGTTCCCGTGCGTGTGCCGTGACGGCAACTACGAGATCGTCCAGGGCCTCGACATCGACGACTACAGCCGCGGCAAGATCGACGCGTCGGCCGCCGAGTTGGTGTCGGAGCGCGACGCCGTTCGCGAACTCGGACTGGTCTGAGCCACAGCGCGTGACGGGTCGCTGCAGCGACCCCTCGCGATCACGACACGGCGACAGCGCAGGCGATGCGCATCATGTCGTCGACGCCGCGACGCAACTCGTCGTCGTCGATGCGCACGGCACTGCCGTCATCGCCGAGCACATCGGACACGGTCATCATCGCAAGCGCTTCGAGGCGATGAACGGCAGCGACGGTGTACATCATCGCGGCTTCCATCTCGACGGCGAGATGACCCGAGCGCTGCCATCGAGCGAATGCGGTGTCATCAGAGTCGTAGAAGAGTCCAGCGGTGACGATCGGGCCGACGTGCACCGTTCCTCCTGCCAACCGTGATTGCTCAACCGCACGGGTCACGAGATCGTGGGTGGCTGTGGGGGAGTACGACGCCATCTGCACGTATCGCAATGGCGTTGTGTCGTCGCAGGTCGCCGCTGTGGCGATGACGGTGTCGCCCATGGCCATACCATCGCCGAGGCCGCCACAGGTTCCCACGCGGACGAGGCGACGCACCCCCAGTTGCACCAGTTCCTCGAACACAATGCCTGCCGATGGGCATCCCATACCGGTCGTTTGCACGCTGACCGGTGCGCCACCGAAGGTGCCGGTATAGCCCAGCATCCCGCGCTCGGAGTTCACCAGGCGTGCACCGGGGTCGAGGAAGTTCTCGGCGATGTAGGTCGCGCGATTCGGATCACCGGGGCACAGCACAGACGGGGCGTAGTCACCGGGTTCGGCTCGGAGGTGGATCGGCATTCGACGATCCTAGGTGTGAGCGGTGGCTGCTCAGGTGTAGTCGGTGCGTTCGCGCACCTGCCGGAACACACTGTCGAGAGCCGCGAACACGTCCTGCGCGCCCATCAGGCGTTCGCGATCGCCGAAGAGCAGGATCCGCCCGGTGATGAAGGCCTCCTGGGCGTTCAGTTCGCCGGTGGCCACCGCCACGGCGGTGTCATAGGACTGTTCCATCGACACGTCCTCAGGGTCGGCAGCACCTGCGCCGAAGACCACATCACCTGCTCCCACCTGAAGGTGGTAGACCACGTCACCATCAGGAGTGTCGGTCACCTTCTGCGTCACACCGATGCTTTGCACCTCGGCGAGGGCACCGAGGGCGTCGTTGGCCTTCACAGCGGCCGCCATCTCGCGGATCCAGGCCAGCGATAGGTAGCGGACGCGGTCGCTATCGGTAGGCGTCGGGGATGAGGTGTCGTCGCTCACCCCCCTAGTCTGCCCGGTGACGATGTACACGACGACCGACGAGGGCCCGCACAGCGGATGCAGCGATGAATGGGCAGTAGCCCTTGTGGCTGGTGATGGCACGGGACTTGTGGCGGTGCAACGCCACCATCGTGACCGCCGCTCGTACTGGTGGGCGGTGGTCAGTCGAGACCACGGGCCACTTCACGTCCTCGACACCGAGGTGCCGCCACGTTCTGATCCGTTGTTGGTCAAAGGCGCGCAACTTTGGGCTGAGATGGTGTGCGAAGAGCCGATGGCCCAGTGGACGATCGGAAACGAAACGATCGCGGTAATGCTCTCCGATGCATCAGAAGCACTGGGGGCGGCATACGGGGATCCAACACCGGTGGCGTCCGATCTCGAGTTCTATGGCACCGCTGATATTGAGGTGATCACGAACGGGTACCTGCAGCGCGGATGTGTCCACGGGGTGATCGAGATCGCCGGACGGGCGGCTATAGACCTGGTTGAGGTGCCGGCGATGCGGTGGCACCGGTGGGTGGCCGATGGCGAGCCGTTCGGGCCGCCACCGCTCCCTGCAGCTCGGGCGCATCTGGGTCTCGCTGCGATGGCTCGTCTGGATAACGATCTGTTCGACATGGTGCTCACCCCATCGGGCTGGTGTCGCCGCGG
>RFST01000183.1 GCA_009923855.1 Actinomycetota bacterium | reverse complement strand
CCGGTCGGGGTGATCGCAAACGATCCGGCGCATCTCGCTGGTGCCATCGACACCGATGGGGCCGACAAAGCTGCTCGCTTCATGCAGTTGTGCGACGCCCATGGTTTGCCGATTGTCACCTGTGTGGACACCCCGGGAATGATGGTGGGGCCACCGGTGGAGGAGACGGCGCTGGTGCGGCATTGTTCACGGCTGTTCGTCACCGGCGCCAATCTTGAGGTGCCGATCGTGTCGATCGTGTTGCGCAAGTCGTATGGCCTTGGCGCGCAGGCGATGATGGGTGGCAGTACGAAGGCGCCGCTGGCCTGTGTGGCGTGGCCCACCGGCGAGTTCGGCGGCATGGGTCTGGAGGGGTATGTGCGTCTCGGCTATCGAAAGGAACTGGAGGCGGCCGGATCGCCGGAGGAGTCCGAGGCGTTGTTCCGCGAACTCGTCGATCGTCTGTACGAACACGGCAAGGCGGCCAGCATCGCGTCATGGTTTGAGATCGACGATGTGATCGACCCGGCCGACACGCGACAGTGGCTGTCCACCCTGCTGCCGCAGCACACACCGATTCCTGCAGCCCATCGCCGGGGGCGACCCAACGTCGACACCTGGTGAGTCACCACTCGTCGGTGCAGGTGGCGGTGCCTCAGTCGAGTTGAGCGAACACGAAGTTCGTCTGTTTCACCGATCCCATGGTGGCGCACGAGGCGAACGAGTAGCGATGGCCGGGGTACAGCACAACGTCGTCGGGGATCTCGCGGAGGCGGCGCAGGCTGTGGCCCATCTGGGCGTGATCAGACCCGGGGAGATCGGTGCGTCCGCACCCATCGAGGAACAGGGTGTCGCCGGCGACGAGCCGGCCGTCGACCAAGAAGCATTGGCTGCCGGGCGTGTGGCCGGGCGTGTGCACGAGGGTGATGTCGATCTCGCCGACGGTGACGATGTCGCCGGGGTCGTGGGCCACGAGTTGCGCGGCTGTCAGCCCGGCGGTGCGCTCCACCCAGGGCACCTCGGCCGCTTGCACATGCACCGGGCAATCGAGGTGTTCGAGCAGGCTCGCAACCCCTTCGACGTTGTGGCCCATCAACGATCCACCGATGTGGTCAGCGTGATAGTGGGTGCCCAGCACACCGACGACGCGCATGCCGTCGGCGGCCACGGTGTCGAGTAGGTCGCTCACCGACCACGCCGGATCCACGAGCACGCATTCCCCGGTGGCTCGATCACCGATTGCATACGCGAAGTTCACCATCTGGGCGGCCATTTGGTCGTCGGCAGCGAAGTCGCGGCCCGACAGCATCTGGCGAAAATACACACGATCGTCATCGGTCATGACACGAGCGTACGCTGCGGACTATGTCCGAATCCTCAGCAGCTCCATCGTCGGGGTCAGACGTCGTGCGTTACGGCGTCATCGGGACCGGGATGATGGGTGTGGAGCACATCCAGAACATCTTGCATCTCGATGGTTCGGAGGTGACCGCGATCTCTGACCCGCACGGCCCGTCGCGCGCTGCAGCGATCGCCGAGGTGACCGGCGCAGGCCGATCCGCACCGGCAGCGTTCGAGCATCACGGCGCCCTGTTGGAGTCAGGCCTGGTCGATGCCGTGGTGATCGCCACCCCGAACATGACCCATGTCGACGTACTGGGCGACGTGCTCGCCACCGACGTGCACGTGATGGTGGAGAAACCGCTGTGCACCACGGTTGCCGATTGTCAGCGCGTCGTGGACGCAGCGGCGGCAGGTCCTGCCGACCGTGTGGTGTGGATGGGTCTGGAGTATCGCTACATGCCGCCGACCACGGCGCTGCTCTCTGAGATCGCTGCCGGGTCGGTTGGTCGGGTTCATATGGTGGCGATCCGAGAGCACCGGTTCCCGTTCTTGGTGAAGGTGGGCGATTGGAACCGTTTCTCGCGCAACACCGGTGGCACGCTCGTCGAGAAGTGCTGCCACTTCTTCGATTTGATGCGGCTCGCGGCCGGTGCGGAACCGGTCAGGGTGATGGCCTCGGGTGGTCAAGATGTGAACCACCTCGATGAGCGCTACGACGGTGAGACCCCCGACATCTTGGACAATGCCTACGTGATTGTGGAGTTCGCCAACGGGGTGCGCGGCATGCTCGATCTGTGCATGTTCGCCGAGGCGAGTCGGAACGAGCAGGAGATCGCCGTCACCGGCGATGACGGCAAACTCGAGGCTCTCGTGACCGAGTCGTTGTTGCGTGTCGGTCGCCGCAGCGATGGTCTCCACGTTGTCGATGAACGTCCGATCACCGCTGACGGTGTGCGTCATGTCGGCTTGCACCATGGGGCGAGTTACCTCGAACATGTCGATTTCCGAGCGGCCATTGTGGACGGCCGTCCGGCTGCGGTCACCTTGACCGACGGTCTGTGGTCGGTGGCAATGGGCGTCGCGGCTCACCGCTCCATCGACGAGCCGGTGACCATCGCCGAGGTTCTCGCCAATGGCTGAGTCGGTCGCGCTGTCCTCGTTGCGTGAGGGCGATCGCGTGGTGGTGGGCGGCGACCGGCAGGTCATCGTCGATGCCGCCCTTGCCGCTGCGTTCGCTCCTGGTGACCGGTTGATCGTGGCCGGGACCGACGTGCTGCACATTCCTGCCGCCGATGCGGATGTGGCGGCAACCGCGGTCGGTGCCGCAGTCGGCGCGGTCACACCCCTGGCACGGTGCTCTGCCGAGTCGATCACGGAATTCTTCGATGATTTCGCTCGGCGTCTTGAGGATCCGACGATTGTCGCGATGCTGCAGGCCGCGAATGAGCGTGATGTAGCCGATGCTGCCGCGCGGGGTCGTTCCACCACCCGGTTGGTTCTCGATGATGCGATGTTGGCGTCGATGGTGGAGGGCTTGCGCATGTGGCGTGACACTCCCGACCTACGTGATGTCGAAGTTGCCCGCGTTGACCACGACGGGTGGCATGTGGCGGCTCGTCAGGCCCCGCTCGGTGCCGTGGGTTTCGTGTTCGAAGGCCGGCCGAACGTGTTCGCCGACGCGGCAGGCGTGGTGCGATCTGGAAACACCGCGGTGTTGCGGATCGGCTCTGATGCTCTCGGGACGGCAACAGCCATTGTCGAACATGCTGTGGTGCCGGCGCTGTCGGCTGCCGGTTTACCCACCGACGCCATGGTGCTGGTGGGTTCACGGGCGCATGCGGCGGGCTGGGCGATGTTCGCCGACGACCGGCTCGCGCTGGCGGTGGCCCGAGGATCGGGTGCCGCCGTGGGTCGAAGTCCCGGTACGTTTCAACGACCGGTGCCGAGAAGCAGACGGCCACCCAGTCGGCGACACCGATCACCGCGCGCGCACGATGCGGCGGTTTGCGCCAACGCTCGCCAACTCGGTACACGTGCCACGAACCAGTCATCCGCATGTGCGTGTGAAGCACAACCCCGTCGTCCCACACGATTTCCAGGTGTTTTCCGTGACTGCGAACCTCTTCGATGGTTTGTCCCACGCGGGGCGAGGCTCCGTCGAGTCGTGTGGCCTCAAACCGCACCATCTTCTTGCCGATCAGCGCAATTCGTAGTGCCGCAGCACTGCGGTAGATCGTGTCGCCTTCTGGCATACGGAAAGAGTATTCGTCACGAACCGGACGATGAGTGATTGTTCGATCACTTTTCTCAATAGTTTGGACTTCGTGACGAATGAATCAACGGAGCCGACCAACCCGACCGAACCCGCGGCACTGCCTGAATCCGCTCACATG
>RFST01000182.1 GCA_009923855.1 Actinomycetota bacterium | reverse complement strand
CGGGTGGTCCACATGAAGGTGCACTCGGTCTGAGCATCGAGCAGCGTCTGCTCACGGTCGGTGTCGAGATGGAACTTCGACACGTCCTCATATGAGTTCACGTAGTTGGTGTCGGTCGTGTCGTCCATCAGGTCTCCTTCGGCTTGTACTGGTAGCTGCGCTGGGTGCGGCCACCGGCAACCAGATGGTGTTCACCGGTGATCCAATCGCCCGCGGGAGAGCACAGCAGTAACACCATCGACGCGATGTCATCGGGAGTGCCGGCTCGACCCAGCGGGATCGTGCGCACCAACTCGTCCAACTGGTTCTCCACACCCAGTACCTCGAGGTAGGCCTCGGTGATTACCGGCCCCGGTGACACCGAGTTCACCCGGATGCCCCGCTCCGCCAATTCGAGGGCGAGCGTCTGGGTGAGGTTGATCAGACCGGCCTTGGCGGCCGCGTATGGCCCGGTGTAGGGCGACCCGCGGGTGCCGGCCCCGGAGGTGATGTTCACGATCACCCCACCATCGGGCATGTTCGCCGCGGCGGCACGACAGCCCTGGAACGCCGACGTGAGGTTCAGTTCCAACTGCGATCGGAAGATCTCATCGGACGTGTCGACGAGAAGATGCACGTCTTTCTCATCGGAACCCCCGACGTTGTTCACCCAGACGTCGAGATGGCCGAACTCTGCGATGGTGCGCTCGGCCACGGTGTCGGAGAAGTCACGGATGTCGCCGTCGACGATGAGTGCGCGACGGCCACGGTCACGCACGCCTGCAGCGGTGACTTCAAGGTCGCTGATGCGGCGCGCATTCAACACCACATCAGCGCCGGCATCGGCCAAGGCCCATGCGATCGCACGACCGATGCCCTGGCCGGAACCGGTGACGACCGCTGCCTGGTCGTCGATGCGGAACGAGCTGAGAATGCTCATGGCTGTCTCCTGACGGTGAGGGGTAGATGGGTGAGTCCGTGCAGAACAAATGAATCGTTGCGCACCGCGTCGCCAGCGAACTCAATGTAGGGCCAACGTTCGAGCACGGCCTCGATCACTACACGGGTCTCCAGGCGCGCGAGGGGCGCACCGATGCAGAAATGGATACCCCACCCGAATGCCACATGCCGTCCGAGTTCTGAGCGTGGCCGATCGAGACGGAACTCATCGGGTGAGTCGAACACGGAACTCATCGGGTGAGTCGAACCGCTCTGGGTCGCGGTTCGCCGCGGCGTAGAGCACCTGCAGCTTGGTATTGGGGGCAATTTCGGTGCCGTACATCTCGCACTCGGTGCGGTTGGTGCGGAACAGCCCGTGCACGGGCGAGTCGAAACGCAGCGCCTCCTCAATGGCCGTTGGTACCAGTTCGCGATCTGCGCGCACCGCGTCCATCAAGTCTGGGCGCTCCAGCAGTCGAAACATCAACATGCCGAGAAGGCTCGTAGTGGTCTCATGGCCAGCAACGAGCAACTGGTAGCCGAGGTGGCGTAGCTCGCGATCGTCAAGCGCGCCGGCCGCCTCGGCGACCGCCAACCGTGACATCACATCGTCGGGCAGCACATCGCCGACGAGCGATTCGTCGGGCTGTGCATCGCCAATCAATGCGCGGCGCTCGGCCACGCCAGCGGCGACGCAATCTTCAACCGCTGCTTTTGCGGCCTGATATCCCGCCACATCACCACCGGTGAGTGCTGCTACCGATTCGTTGCTCCAGCGC
The DNA here is from genome assembly GCA_009923855.1 of Actinomycetota bacterium. Classification (GTDB taxonomy): domain Bacteria; phylum Actinomycetota; class Acidimicrobiia; order Acidimicrobiales; family Ilumatobacteraceae; genus Casp-actino5. Next base: position 2,037 of record RFST01000182.1, on the reverse strand, counting down.
CGGAAGTCATCGTGGAGGCCAGGGTCGACACCGAGGAGATCGGCGATAGCCAGCGCCGGCAGGGGCTCGGCGATTGCTGCAACAAAGTCGAATGTGACCGGTGTATCGGCCCCACCATCCACTGTCTCGAGAAGTTCATCGGTCGCAGACCGCAAGAATGGCTCCATCCGCGCGACCACCGGAGGTACGAGTGCGGGGCGCAGTACCCGTCGCTGGCGGGCGTGATCGGGGTCGTCGGCTGAACCGAGTACGCCCGAGTCCTGATGGAACACTCCCGGGCCGTGGCGATTCGACCACAGGTCATTGCGACGTAGCACCTCGACAACATCGTCAAATCGACTGACCGCATAGAACGGGGGGTCGTGTTCGGCCACGTGATGTAACGGGCACTGTTGACGCAGCACGTCGTAATGCTCGGTCGGTTCGAACCGTCGCGCGGCCTCGGTGTGGAAGACATCGTCCATCGTGGTGGATCCCGCAGCGACATTATCCAGCGACGTGTTGGCCGCTGCAGCCCGCGATCCGCGGGCATGACCTAACGATCGCTATGGTTCGCAGAAGTCCGATCGACAGCAAAGGGGTGTGACAGATGGGCACGATGAGTGTGGACTTCAGTGGTGAGGTCGCCCTCGTCACCGGTGCAGCCGGCGGGATGGGACGGGCCATAGCGGTGGCCTTCGCCCGCGCCGGAGCCAACGTGGTGATGGGAGATGTCGACGCGGACGGTGGGCATGAGACCGAACGCCTCGTCGGCGAACATGGAGTTGGTGCGGTGTTCGTACCCACCGACGTCTCCGATGCCGAACAGGTGCGCGCATTAGTGGCAACAGCGGTCGATCGTTTTGGTGCACTGCACAATGCGGTGAATGCCGCGGCTATCGAGAACGAGACGGCACCTCTTCATGAGTGCGGTGACGACCAGTTCGACCGCATGCAGGACATCAATGTGCGGGGCCTATTTCTATGCACCAAACACGAGATCGTTGCGATGCTGAACAACGACAACGGCGACGATGGCCGGGGCCGCATCGTGAATATCGCATCGACGAATTCGTTTCGCCCGCAACCCCGCATCGACGAATTCGTTTCGCCCGCAACCCAATCAACCTGCGTACACCGCATCGAAACATGCTGCGGTCGGGCTGACGCGCAGTGCCGCAATCGACTACGCCGCGCACGGCATTCGCATCAACGCGATCTGCCCCGGGTCGATCGACACACCGATGTTGCGCAACGCAATGGAGCGTCGAGGCCGCAACGCCGACGAGGTCGCTGCCCGCCTCAGCCGACTCGGTCGTTTCGGAACACCCGAGGAGATTGCCGCCGCTGCGCTGTGGCTCTGCTCGTCGGGATCATCGTTCACTCTTGGTCACCCGCTGGCGGTCGATGCCGGCTACCTGGCGAGCTGATCATCGTGGCAGCGTCTGTTCGGGCGGTGATCTGGGACTTCGGGGGGGTGTTGATCACCCCGATCACTCATGCCATCGACGACGTCGCCAGCTGGCATGGCACCACCATGGTCGAGATGCTCGACGTGTTGATGGGCCCACGAGAGCAGTCCACCGCCGATCATCCATGGCACCGCGCCGAACGAGGGGAACTGCCGATCGCTGATATGCAGACAGCAGTTGAACCCTGGGCGCGTGCCGCAGGGATATCTCTGCGCGGCGATGAATACGCCCGATTGCTTCGAGGCGATTTCGACGTCCGCGATGCAGTGATCGATCGAATCGGTCGACTCCGAGAGGAGGGCTACATCACGGCCATGTTGACAAATAGCTTCCGCGAGTTCCGCCCGACATTAGAAGAGCGCATCGACACCTCTGTCTTTGACGTAGTGGTCGATTCGTCTGAGGTCGGTCACCGCAAGCCGGAACCTCAGATTTACGAGATCGCCACCGAGATGGTCGGTGTAGATGCAGGCGAGGTGCTCTACTTCGATGACTTCGCAGCAAATATCGACGGCGCCGCAGCAGCTGGGTGGCAGACCGTGCACGTCACTGGCGAGTCGCACATCCTGAGTGATCTTGAACGAAT
>RFST01000181.1 GCA_009923855.1 Actinomycetota bacterium | reverse complement strand
GCTTTGGTCTCCACGGTGATCGTGGCCACGGTGCACCAGGCCGACCGCACTGGGCGCCACTCACCCAAATCGCGGTCGCTCTTCGACCGATTCGATGATGCAGTGACCGCGATGAGATGCACCGGGTCGTTCGCGAATCGGCGCCTCGTCGACGACGACCACGTGTTCGCACCCGAATCCCACGCCTCGGCGAGCGCGACCACGTGATCGATATCGAGATCTGATGAACTGCCACTGTGTGTGACCCCATCAAAGATCGACACCCATGTGCCCGACACGATGCGGCAACTGTCGCTGGCTGAGCGCACGCCATCGCGCACGAGTTGGCCCGCCAGGGTGTCCTCGCGGGCATCACAGCCATTGCCATCAGTGTCGGACCAGTGTGAGAACAGGTCACGGTCGTAGCCGACCCGCGCTGGTTCGCTCTGCACGGCAAGGGTGGCCAACACGGTGACAGCGCTGTTCGCCGCGGGCACAGTTGCGACTGGGGCGGTCGACGGCGCGGCCGTGGTGGGCGACGGCTCTGATGCCGGTGCTGGCGTGGTGACCGACGACGTTGCCGGGGTCTCGGTCGAGGCGGTATCCGGTGATGGCTCCGCACTGTTCGTGGTGGTTGCATCATCGCTATCGGGCGACGATGCCGGCGTGTTGGATGGTGGCGCCGTGGTCGGGGCGATATCGGCCAACTCGGTGGCGGCATCCACCTCGGTGGTTGTCGACGCATCTGCGGCTCCTTTGGACCCGTCGGGTGAGGTGCCCGCGCAGGCAGTGACGATGAATGCAGCGACAAGTCCTAGGGCGAGATGCCTGCGGCTGCCGGGTCGGGTTGGTCGGCGCGTTCGCATGGGAGCACCCTGGACCCTAGAAGAGGGTGCCTTGCCCATCAACAGGTGCGTCCCAGCATCTTGGATGTTTCTTGGAACGGTGGTCGCCGAATACTGGATGCCCGGTATCTAGCGTGGCGGCATGACTGCGTTGGATTCGAGCGAGCTGCACCCCTCCGATTCCGCTGCGCCCGCGGGGCCGACCCCAGGCGAACGTGCGCGCAGCGTTCGCGATCACGGCATCGTCATCGCGCGCATGCTGGCGGGCCGTCGCAGTGACTGGCGTATTCACCGTGTTCCGTCCTTTGCTGCGCCGCAGCCTGGGCGTCATTGGGCCGGCCCGATCGTCGTAGTGGGATCAATCCTGGTGGGCTGGTTCGCCTTTGGCGACGCTGTTGGCGACGGCAACGTCGGCTTCGCGCTCTTCATCGGCGCCACATCGATCGTGATGATGGCGTGGAGCTTTCTGCTGGCGTTGCGCCTTCAGGCGAACGAGACCCTGTTCGGCGGTCTGGACCGCGCGTATCGGTGGCATCGCTGGCTAGGGGCGCTCTCAGTGCCGGCCATGTGGCTGCACATCCAAATGGTCGATGATGTGAAGGGCATTGCCGGAGCCAGCAAGGACATCGCCGACGCCGCCGAAGACCTGGCTGAACAGGCCGAAACGATCATCTACTTCTTGATTGCGGCATCGTTGCTGCGGTGGTTGCCCACGCGATGGTGGCGCTGGACCCACAAGGCGTTCGGCATCCCGTTCGCCTTCGCATCATGGCACTTCTACACCGCGACGAAGCCGTACGCGAATGATTCGGCTTGGGGTATCTGGTTCACCGCCATCATGTGCATCGGACTTCTCGCATGGATCGGCCGGGTGGTGGTGCGCGATGCGATCTCGGGCCACCGCTACCGGGTCACCGATGTGCAGCGCCACGGCAACAACACCACCGTCGACCTCGTGCCCCGCGGACGCGGACTAGATGCGGTGCCCGGACAGTTCGCGTTTGTGAGGTTCAACGCACCGGGCCTGCGCGAACCCCACCCGTTTACCATTGCATCGTGCCCCGGCAACGGCGTGGTGCGATTCCACATCCGTGATCTGGGCGACTGGACCTCTCGCCTCGGTCGTGAGTTGGCCGTTGGCACCACCGCCCGGCTGGAGGGCCCCTACGGGCGCCTCGGGCCGGTGCCCTCACCTGGCACGCGTGCGCTCTGGGTGGCCGGAGGTGTGGGCATCACCCCGTTCCTGTCCGCTCTCGATGCGGCCGATCCCGCCACACCGCCGGTGCTGCTCTACACGTTTCGTTCCGCTGACGACGCTGCAGGCCTCGAGGAACTGGAGGAAGCTCGTGCGGCGGGCCGTATCGAGCTTCATCTGTTCGAGACCTCATCGGGTGATCGTCTCCGGCCTGAGGTGCTCGATGAGATCTTCCCCGATGGCCTCGCCGGGGTGCATGTGGTGATGTGTGGGCCGACCGCAATGGTGGGCGACATGCGCCGCGGTGTGCGACGCCGCGGGCAACGGCACTGCCACGTCGAAGGCTACGACATCCGCACCGGGGTGGGCCCCGATATGTCTGTGCCTCTGGACGACGCCACGGTGGCAATGCGCGACAAGATCGGCCACCGCTGATTCGCCGCGGCGTCGCGCGACACGAATCACCGATTAGTCCACGGCCGTCGTCCTCACGGGCGCATCACGTACGCCGGTACCCACTCGATATCGCTGCACCGGATGACATAGCCGTGGTGACGCAGCCGTCGGGCCACGCCTAGTGACGCTTCTGGACGCACGTTGCACGGCAGAGGGTTCCTACCCCGCTGATCTGATGGTCAGCCGAAGTAGCCCGAGACGTCCATGATCACATCTGTCATCCCGTAGGTCAGCAAACACAAATGACCATCAGTCAACGGAACCACAGCAGAGTTCGCGATCGTCATACCCGCAGAATCGAAATTCACATTCGAGTTCCCCGGCCACTCCTCCATCGACGTCGACGAACACGCATACGCCGACACAAAACCCCACTCCTCAGTGTTCGTCACCGTCAGATTCACCGCCACCGCCGACGCATCCGACGGCACATCACCAGACGCAACATTCACCCGCAACGGCGTCCCATACCCCGCCATCGCACCCTGCTTCGGCGTCGCCGCATCATCACGACTATTCACCACACGCTCACCCTCAATCGCAATGAACGCACCACCGGCACTGGAGACCGTAACGGTCTGGTCCCAGGTTCCAGCCACGCCGTATCCGGTGCCGAGAGCATTGCCGTCGTAGGTGGAGGTGTTCTGGCCGGTGACCTGGAACGTGTATCCCGCGCCCTCGGTGAGGTCGGTGAAGGTTGAACGCAGCGTGCCACTTGTCCAGGTCGTGGTGGATGCAACCGCACCCGCGCTGTCGAGTGCTTCGATCGTGTACTCGGTGATTGGTGCCGTGCCATCTGGCGCTGTCCATGTGACTTGCACACCAGCGGCCACATTGGTCACTGCGGTGATCGTCGGCGGGCCGGGGGGCGTCACCAGCCGGGCGCTCCGCGCGGTCTGTGATGCGCCCGCACCGTTTGTCGCGCTGACATCAAAGTAGAAGGTCGAGTTCAGCGACAGGCCCGACATGTCGCATTGCAACGTGCTTTCACCAAGTGCTGTGCATCCGGTCTCGTTGTCGGATGTGGTGGAGCTGTCGGCGTCGGGTCCGATGGCATTGCCATCAACATCCACCGGCAGGGCGTCGTACTGGTCGATCGTCGCGCCACCGTTATCGGGTGTGGTCCACGACACGGTCGCCGTGATAGTGGGCACCTCATCATCGCTGAACTCGCTGCTATCGGTGTATGCCGCCGTCGGCGACCCTGGTGCATTCGGCACGGTTCGCGGAGTCACCGTGACCAGTGCGGATTCGGTGCCTTCCACGTCTTCGTC
>RFST01000019.1 GCA_009923855.1 Actinomycetota bacterium | reverse complement strand
CCGCAACAGCGGACTCCACGACCGCCTGCAATGCATCATCGGACATTGCCGCGGGGAGATACTCCTCGATGACCGCCGCCTCTGCACGTTCACCCGCTGCCTGTTCGGTGCGGCCTGCGCCCTCGTACACCTCGGCCGCCTCCACGCGACGCTTCAGTTCAGATCGCAACACCTGCACCACCGCGGCATCATCGAGCACCACCGCCGCGTCGCCCGCCACCGATGCGGCCCGCACCGCCGACAACACCATCCGCAATGTGGACGTCCGTGCCTTGTCCCCCGCGCGCATCGACGCGGTCAGATCATCGTTCAAGCGTTGTTCGATCGAGGACATATCAGCCATGAAGGCATCATCGCAGACCGCGACCACCGGCCACTCGCACATCGATGCGTTCCACAATCACCCCGGCATCAGCAGCGAGCCGTTCCCGTACCCCATCGGCCAGGAAACGGAACTGGGTGGCCCATGCCGGTTCATCGACCTCGACCACCAACACCCCATCGGCCAACCGAACCGGCTGTACATGCGCCGCGATCGCCTCACCGACCACGTCATCCCAGGCGCCGAACACGCCCCGTGCCGCCGCACGACCAGGGCCACGCAGTGATCGCATCACACCATCAAGCGCTGCTGACAGCGGCATCGGGTCGCCGGAGAACCGCTCGCCGTCTTCGTCGATACCAGAGGGCTCGTCCACGTCAGACATCGACCACCGCTCCCGCTTCGATCATGATCACATGGTCGGGGTGTGCAGCCGCCGGCAACGGCGACGCGGTGGTGATCACCACCTGCCCGGCCGGTAGGTCACGCAGCAACGCTGCCGCACGTTCCTCGTCCAATTCGCTCAACACATCGTCGAGGACCAGCACCGGGGTCGACCCCACACGTTCGGCCACCAGCCGATGTGCCGCCAACCGCAACGACAGTGCCAGCGTGCGCTGCTCGCCTTGTGATGCATGGGTGCGCGCCGGCAAACCGTTGATCATCAATTCGACGTCGTCGCGGTGCGGGCCAACCGTCGACTGGCCACGACGCACATCATCGGTGCGCGCTGTCGCCAATGCCGCCGCCAGACCCTCCGCTCGCCATGTGGGGGCATAGACAAGATCAATGGGTACATCGGCGCCGGCCAGATGCGCGTAGGCCTCGGACACCAGTGGCGACAACCGCTCGACCAGCACCGCGCGGGCATGACCCACCCGTTCACCAACCTCCACGAACCGTGCGTCCCACACATCAAGGCTGACTTCCACCTCTGGCGACAGGCGTCCACCAGCAGAACGCAACAACGTGCCGCGTTGACGCAACACCCGATCAAGGTCGCGCCGCAACTGATCGTTCTTGGTTGCCAACGCCACCAGTGCGTCATCACAGAACGTGCGCCGCTCGCCGGGGCCGCCCTTCACGAGGTCGAGATCATCGGGTGAGAACACCGAGACCCTTACGGTGCCCAACAGATCCCGGGTGCGTTGCAGACGTTGCCGGTTGACCTGCACCCGTGAACGCCCCACCCGTGACACCTCGGCTTCAATGAGCGAACGGCGCCCATCGTCATCACACACTGTTGCGCGCACATAGGCCTGGTCGGCTCCCACGCGCACCAACGCGTCGTTGCCCACACCGCGGAAACTGCCCAATGTGGCCAGATACGACAGCGCTTCGGCCAGGTTTGTTTTGCCTTGACCATTCCGGCCACGCACACAGGTCACGCCTGCTGCGAGGTCGAACGCCGCTGAGGAATAGTTGCGGAAATCGACTAGTTCGAGATGTTCCACCAACACCGGTGTGCCCGTCGCCGAAGGACGCTCAGGGCACCCGGACTGGCATCAACAGATAGAGATAATCCTCGTGACCAACACCGCGCATAACCGCGGGTCGCATCGGGTCGCTGAAGGTGATCGCCACCTCGTCGCCGCTCACCGCGTCGACGCCGGCGGTGAGATAGTCCGGGTTGAACGCCACCGTCATCGCCTCACCGGTGTAGGTCGCGTCAAGATGCTCAGACGCTTCACCGACGTCGGTGGTGATTGCCGACAACTGCAACCCTCCGTCGCCGAGGGTGAGACGAACCGGGGTCGACCCCTGGGCCAACAGGCGGACCCGTCGAAGTGCTTCGATCAACGCGTCACGTGCCACGGTCAGCACATTCTGCGATGCCGGAGGAATGAGACCCTTGAAATTCGGGTACTCGCCCGGGATCAGGCGGGTGCTGATACGCACGCCGCCCATTTCGAACACGGCCTCGTTCTCACCGAGATACACGCGCAGCTCGTCGGCATCACCAAGCAGTCGCTGTACCTCGTTCAACGCGCGAGCCGGTACCAACACGCGCTGGCCTGATGCCAACAGCGCTGCCTGTGGCAGATCACGCACCGCCAGCCGGTACGAGTCGGTGGCCACGACCTTCAACGTGTCGTCCTCGGCGGCGAGAAGCACGCCGGTGAGCACCGGGCGAGTGTCTTCGTTGCTGGCTGCACGAACCACCTGACGCAAAGCAACCGCCATTTCATTTGCGGGCAACACATACGGCTCAATCGACGGCTCGCCCAACGCCGGGAAATCATCGAGGGCCAATGGCCGAACCGAGAACTCGGAGCGCTGAGCCGAAATGGTCATCTGGTCGGTGCCGAGTGCCACCTCGACGCTGCCGGCCGGCAAGGCCTTCACGATGTCGGCCACCAGTCGCGCCGGCACCACCGCCGCACCTTCGGCCTCGACCCCAACCGGCACGGTGGCACGCACACTCAACTCGAGATCGGTGCCGGTGACCGTGAGCGTTTCACCGCGCACATCGAATCGCACACCCGACAACACAGGCGATGTGCCCGTGGAACTCGTGGCTCCGCGACCAGCTGCAGCAACCGCATCGGCCAGGATCTCGCGTTCACATCTGAATTTCACAGTCGAGCCTCTCCCCCACACTCCATGGGATTAGAAAAGTGAGTAGTGGTAGTAGTGCATGTGGATTGTGGACAACCCGGTGTTATCCCAGCGTAGGCGATAGATCTGCCTCCACACCGCTGTCCACCATCATCCACCGTTACAAGATGACGCCGATGTGATTCTGTGGATGACACACGACTGTCCACCGGTCGTGCACAGGACGTCCGCAGAGTTGTCCACATGGACGCGTTCATGCTTTCAGTCGCTGCAATAGATCGGTGACCTGTTCGTAGATCTGTTGCCGTTCACCCATCTGGCGTTGGATCTTCTCGACGGCATGAATGACGGTGGTGTGATCGCGACCACCGAAGAGGCGAGCGATACTTGGATAGCTGAGGTCGGTCAACTCACGGAAGACGTACATGGCGATCTGGCGAGCCGTGACCAATGGCCGCTGACGGCTCTTGCCTCGCAGTGCGTCCACTTCGAAGCCAAGGATGCGGGCAATGTCGTCGAGAAGTTCAGCGTCGGTGCGCGGTTTGGCGCTCTGCTCGGTGAGAAGGTCGCTGAGTTGCTGTCGAGCCAGGTCGGTGGTGATCGGCGTGCTGTTCAAGCTGGCATAGGCCGTCACGCGGATAAGGGCACCCTCGAGTTCACGGATGTTGTTGGTGATATTCGAGGCGATGAATTCGAGCGCGTCGTCGGGAACCTCCACCCGGTCACGCTCGGCCTTGTTGCGCAGAATCGCCAGGCGGGTCTCTAGATCAGGTGGCTGAATGTCGGTGATGAGGCCCCACTTGAAACGACCGCGAAGACGTTCCTCCAATGTCGGAATGGCATCAGGCATGCGGTCACTCGACAACACGATCTGTTTGTTGGCGCCATGCAACGAGTTGAAGGTATGGAAGAACTCCTCCTGAAGGCCTTCCTTGCCCTCGAGGAACTGCACGTCGTCGATCAGCAACACATCAACCTCGCGGTACCGACGACGCAGACCAGCCATCGAGTTCGATCGAATGGCATCGACGTACTCGTTCATGAAGGTCTCGGTCGACACGTACCGCACGACATGATGGCGATAGTTGTGATGGACGTAATGCCCGATCGCGTGCAACAGGTGGGTTTTACCCAAACCCGCGGCGCCATAGATGAACAACGGGTTGTACGAACGGGCGGGTGTCTCGGCGACACGCATCGCGGCGGCCAACGCGAACTGGTTCGACGCGCCCTTCACAAAGGTTTCGAAGGTGTACCGCGGGTTCAAACCCGCCTCTTCGGGCGGCAAAGTTCCGTCCACACCCTGTGGATAACCAGTGGTGGAAGTTGAGTGATCATCGATCGGTACCTCGATCACCGCCGCTTGGTCACTCGCCGTCGCGGGAGGTGAGGCGGCCGCGGTGTCGTGTTCACCATCGTCGGTCTCGACAATGGTGACATCCACTCCCCAATCCGGGTAACCGGCCTCGGCGAGAGCGTCGGTCACCATGGCCATATAGCGCGACTGGATACGTTCACGCGCCAATGTGCTGGCGACCTCGAGCACCAGCGTGCTGGGTGTTTCAGAGCCCACCGCGCGAGCGTCGGCGAAGGTTGAGAACCACACAGATTCGGTGAGTTGTGTGCGCAGCGACACCGACACAGCCGTCCAGACACGCTCGGCCTCGAGCACATCTGAGATGGGGTTGATGTCGTTCACGGTGGTCTGATTTCGATGGTCGATCGTCTGCATTGTTGGGTGATAGCGGTGGGATCCACGGACCCCGATGTGATGCGTATTACACTGATGACATTCACCACAGGTTTCTCCACACGTTGTGGATAACGCCTGAGGTCGCGGGAATCCCGCCATATGAACTGCTGCCGCCGACATCCGTCGGAGGACAGCAGGGATGGCACGCTAGCACGCCACGCACCTGCCTCAGCAAGGGGGCCTGGTCGGCTGCGCCCTGACGGCGGATACACGCGGGTCCCACAGATAGTTGCCGTCCGAGGCACCGACCCCGTAGCCTTGCCGGGTCGGACCCCGATGTCGTCGTCCGGCCTGATCGGCGCGTCAGACGCCGGCATTGATGAGAGGACGCCACACGTGAAGCGAACGTTTCAACCCAACCAGCATCGCCGGGCCAAAAAGCACGGTTTCCGCGCCCGTATGAGCACCCGCGCCGGTCGTGCCGTGCTCAAGTCGCGCCGCGCCAAGGGCCGCGCCCGCCTGTCCGCTTGATCCATCGGATCCGCACTCGCCAACAGTTCGACGAACTGTCCCGCTCGGGGCGCCGAGTGCGGTCCGCCATGTTGTGGTGTACTCACCTTCCCGACTCCGCGCAGATGCCGCCAACGGTGGCCTTCGCCATCGGCCGTGCGCACGGCCCAGCTGTGACCCGGAATCGACTCCGGCGTCGACTCCTCGCGATCTGTCGGCAGATGGCCAGCGAGGGGACGTTGCCCGCCGGCCACTGGCTATGGGGGATCACACGTTCGATGAGCGAACAAGTGTGCGCCCTTCCGTCCGTGGAGCTCACGATGCAGGTCCGCGAGCTCGTGCGACGAGCGTCCGTCGACACGATCGCCAGGCAGTCATGACGCACGAACACGGCTGCTGCGAGATCACCGTGCCGGCAATGAGCGCGTCGGGGACGACCGCGTCCAAGGCGCAGCAGCGCATGCTGTCGGCCATCGAGTGGTACCAGCGGACGTTTTCTTGGCGTATGTCGCCATGCCGATTCTTTCCCTCCTGTTCCTCATACGCGCATGAGGCCATCACCGTGCACGGTCCCCGCCGAGGGCTGTGGCTCGCGATGCGTCGACTGTCGCGTTGCCGCCCCCTGGGCCCAGCCGGCGTCGACCTGGTGCCCCCTCCCGCAGGAAGTGACCACTGATGTTTGAGATCCCCGCAGCCGTCCTGAACTGGTTGTACACCCTCACCGATTCCTACGTGGTGGCGATTTCGCTGGCCGCTGTGATCGTGATCGCCATCACCACACCGCTCACCTTGAAGAGCACGCGCGGCATGCTGGAAATGCAGCGCTTGGGGCCTGAAATGCGTCGTTTGCAGCAGCAGTACCGCGGCGATCGGCAAAAACTCAACGAAGAGATGATGAAGCTCTACCAAGAGCACAAGGTGAACCCGATGGCGTCGTGTCTGCCGCTGTTTGCGCAGATGCCCGTGTTCATCGTGATGTTCCGCATCCTCCACGATGCCACATACATTCCGACCGGCGATCAAGGACGCATCGCAACGGCGGTATTGAGTGCCGTCGGCCGCAGTGACCAAGAGTTGTACTTCTTGCCGCGTTACCTCGCCACCGACTCAGAGATGTACCAGTCGCTGGTCACGAAGACCGAAATGGACTCGTGGGCACTGGACCTGTCGAAATCGGCCGCCACGATGCTGGGCACCGACTTCGGCCGCGGTCTGATCTATGCCTTGCTGGTGGTGGGACTCGGCGGGTTGTACTTGTTCCAGCAACGCATGGTGGCAGCACGCGCCACGCTCAGCCCCACCATGTCAGAGACCCAGCAGAAGGTGATGCAATATCTGCCAGTCGTCTTCGCCGTGTTCCAAATCTTCTTCCTGTTCGGTCTGGTGGTCTATTACATCGTGCAGTCAATCCTGCGCATTTTGGTGCAGGCCTACATCACCCGGCGGTTCTACCGCGGTGAAGACTCGCTTGGTCAGCAGGCACAGGCGGCCAGCGCGAAAGCACGCGAGATCGCCAAAGCCGAGGGCGACGGCGGCGGTTTCTTGGCGCAGGCGAAACGTGAACTGTCCGGAGGCGCTGGCGATGACGACGCAGGCGCGAAGAAGAAAAACCGGACCGACAACCGTGGCGATAACGGAGGCCGAGAGGCACCTCGCAACAGCGCCAAGGGCAATAACAAGCGCACCCAGGGCTCACGGCCCGGCGGTGGCACGAACCCGCGGCGTGAACAACTGAACCGTCCGGGTGGACGCCGCCAACGTTGACGGGTGCCCCAACGAAGGAGACCACCATGGAATGGGTGAATACCACGGCCGACACGGTTGAAGCGGCAACCGATGAAGCCCTCGAACTGCTCGGCGTGACCGTCGACGAAGTCGAACTCGAAGTGCTGGAAGAACCGCAACGCGGCCTGTTCGGTCGGGTGCGAGGCCAGGCGCGAGTACGCGCACGGTTGCGGCCCGCAGAACTTCGCCAGAAGAACGATCGACGCCGTCGACCCAAAGGCCAGAAGTCACTGGGCAACGACCGCAGCTCGTCGACCGGATCGACGGCAACTGCTACGGTGTCAGACACCGCCGAGACAGCCGATGCCCCCGCAACCAGCAATGGCAAGGGTGCACGCGGTACGAACGACGGAGGGTCGCGGCGCAAAGGTCGCGGCGCAGAGAAGGGAACAGCAATGAACAACGACACCAGCGATCGTGAACCGGTCGATCCAGCTGTGGTCGGCGATGCTGCGGTGGCGTTCATGGACGGGCTTGTGGCCGCGTTCGGTGCTACGGCAACCGTCACCCTCGACCGTGACGACACCGAACTTGAGGTGCGCGTCGACGGTGAGGAGCTCGGTTTGATGGTGGGGCCTGGTGGCCGCACGCTGACCGCGATCCAAGACATTGCTCGTGTTGCTGCCCAGCGCAAGCTCGGCGACCACGACACTCACCTTCGTATCGACATCGCTGGTTATCGCGAGCGGCGTCGGGCCTCACTCGAAGCATTTGCGAAGAAGGCCGCGGACAAGGTGCGTGAAACCGGTAAGGCGATCGCCATTGAGCCGATGGCATCACCAGACCGCAAGGTGATCCACGACGTGCTCGCCACCGAAGATGGAGTGGGCACTCGCAGCGAGGGCGAGGATCCGAACCGCCGGGTCGTCGTGTTCCCCGACTGAACACTCCCCCATCGATGATGTCCGGACCGTCATCTGACGGACCGTTGATCGAGGCGCTGCGCACCGCGCAGCGCCTCGGTGTTATTGGGGAACAGGATCTCCCTGGGGCTATTGCCCACGCCCGGTTATATGTGGCGCGCCTGAGTGACCTTCCGGCGGGTGGGCGGGTCTGCGACTTGGGATCGGGCGGCGGTTTGCCCGGGCTGGTGATCGCCGCCGACCGCCCAGATCTACAGGTTGTACTCGTTGACCGGCGTCAAAAACGAACAGATTTACTGCAGGTATTGGTGGGTCGATTGGAACGCCGCTCCTCGGTGCAGGTCCTGTGCTGTGATGCCTTCGACCTCGTGGGTGCGGTGCTGAACGGCGACGAGGCTCCCATGGATGCTGTCACCGCCCGCTCATTCGGCCCCCCCGATCTGACGCTGGGCATTGCTCGCCAGTTGATGCATGACACCGGGCGCATTGTGATCAGCGACCCTCCTGTTGGCGGGGAGCGATGGTCACCGGAGATCCTCGACGGACTCGGTCTGGCACGGGTGAGTGTTGGCAATGATGACCATCACCTGTCGGAGTTTCGTTCCACCTGATGCAGCTGTGGCCTGCGCGATGTTTCACGTGAAACATCACCGCTGGGCGCTGGACGTGAGCTCGTAGGCCGCCTCAACCTGACCATCGACCACAGGATGAGTGTTTCACGTGAAACAATTACGAGAATCGTCCCGAAGCACTTGTGTTCGTCCGTGTGACACGGCAGGCTGTGGGCACCATGAGCGACACACCCCCAACACCGACCGGCGCTGACGACGCGGACGGCACCACTGGACGGCCGCCACGACCCCTCCCGCGAGTGATTGCGGTCGCCAATCAGAAAGGTGGCGTGGGGAAGACCACCACCACCGTGAATACCGCTGCGGCATTGGCACAAAGCGGCATGCGGACGCTGATCGTCGACCTCGACCCTCAGGGGAATGCCTCGAGTGGACTCGGTATTGATGTCCGCGCGCTGTCCACCACAATGTATGACGTTCTACTGAATGACACATCGCTCGATGACTGTGTGGAGCCCACCGAGGTTCGGAACCTGTTCGTGGCGCCGGCCAACTTGGACCTTGCGGGAGCGGAAATCGAACTGGTGTCGGCGTTCAGCCGTGAACTGATTCTGCGTCGGGCAATCGAAGCCGTGATCGACGATTACGACTACGTGTTTATTGATTGTCCGCCCAGCTTGGGACTGTTGACGATCAACGGCCTGGCAGCCGCACACGAGGTGATGGTGCCGATTCAATGCGAGTACTACGCCTTGGAAGGGTTGGGTCAATTGCTGCAGAACGTGGAACGGGTGCGCAAAGGCCTGAACCCGGATCTTGACGTGTCCACAATTGTGTGTGTGATGTACGACGCGCGCACCAATCTGTCCGAACGCGTGGTCGACGAGATCCGCGACTATTTCGGTGACAAGGTGTTACGCACGGTCGTACCACGGAATGTGCGCATCTCCGAGGCGCCATCGTTCGGTCAACCGATCACCGTCTACGATCCGCGTTCACGAGGCGCGATCGCCTACAAGGACATTGCACAGGAGGTACATAATGGCGCGGCGTAGTGGGTTGGGTAAGGGTCTGGGATCGTTGATTCCCGCCGGCACAGACGACACTGGCGACGGCGGTACCACCCGGCTTGCCGAGGTGTCGGTGGATGACATCACGCCCAACCCGTATCAACCCCGGGTGCATTTTGATGAGGAGTCCTTGGGCGACCTCACCGAGTCGATTCGCCAGATCGGTGTCTTGCAGCCGATCCTGGTGCGCAAGACCGATGACGCCTATGAATTGATCGCGGGCGAGCGACGATGGCGAGCAGCGCAACGCGCTGGTTTGGCCACAGTGCCGGCCATTGTGCGCGCGACTGATGACCTGGGCTCGATGGAGCAGGCGCTTGTGGAGAACCTCCACCGGCAAGACCTCACACCGCTCGAAGAGGCTGCTGCGTACAACCAACTGCTCGAGGATTTCGAGCTGACTCACGAGCAGGTGGCCGAACGTGTTGGCAAGAGCCGCGCGGCGGTCACCAACACTCTGCGGTTGTTGGGCCTGCCACCTGGCGTGCAGCGCCTCCTCACCGACGGTCGCCTGAGTGCCGGTCATGCCCGGGCGCTGCTCGGCACTCCCGATCGGTCGCTGCAAGAAGCGCTGGCGCAGCAGGCTGTGGATGAAGGGTGGACGGTCCGCGCCGTGGAGCAAGCCGTTCGTGGTGGTCCCACCGACTCTGCCGACGATCCGCCGGCAGATAGCACACCCGAGCCGTTGGGAGATGGCGCAGGCATCACGCCGTTGACGCGTTTGCGCCCGCCCGGTCTGCTGGAGATCGAGAAGTTGTTGGCCGAGCGGTTGAACACCAGTGTCTCGATCAACATGGGCACCCGCAAGGGTCGTGTGTCGATTGAGTTCGCTGATCTCAGCGATCTGGAGCGGATCTACGACGCGATGTTCAACCCCAGCGAAGCCTGACACCCCATATTTTCGGGCGTGTCGGTTGCATATCCGGACAAAAGTAGAGGGTGATGGTCTCTCAACCCGCACATGAGGGTGAGTGTCCACAGTTGTGGGAAAGACTGTGGATAACCGGTATCGGTGTTCACATGGTCACATGATGCCGTAGTGGCAGGTGATGTGCCGGTCAGTCGTCGGTGAGGCCGGCCACCGGGTCGGCAACCCATCGCGACACGCCCATCACGACTGCGCGTGCAAAGTCGGGAGTGTGACGGGCCAGCACGTCGGTGGGGCCAATGCGCCATAGCACGGCCGGCATCACCGTCTCGCGCAGCACCGGCAGCCGCATCCCCAACAACGTCACGTCATCGGTGCGCAATGGCCGCGTCACCGCATGCGCCACATGCGTTGCCAGGGCACGGCCGCCAGTCGACTCAAACGACGGCACCGCGAAGTAGTGCAGGGTGTTGGTGGCAGCGTCGGTGGCCTCGAACCCCACAAAACAATGGGCCGCAAAACGGTTTGCCGCGGCGGCCTGTGCGACCGGATCGGGTGAATCAACAATGCTCACCGATGCCGCGCGTTGACGCAGAGCCTGGGTGACCTGCCGTGCCAGAGCCGATAGGCCCCCGACATGGCCAACCACCACCCGTAACCGTGACAACGACCGGTCGCCAGAGGTGAGATCGACAATTTCACGCACCGACACCACGCCGGGCCCCGATCCGCTTTGGCGACTGGCAGTGGCGAGGGAACGAGCCGTGTCGGCGCCACAGACGCCATCATCGGGAAGACCAGCATTGCGCTGAAAATCTGTCAGTGCGCGCACGGTGTCGGGGCCGAGAATGCCATCGACGCGACCACAGTCAAATCCCAACCGGGTGAGCAGGCCCTGCAACTCGACCACATCATCGCCGCGCATATTCGGCGACGTGTGGTGCAGCAATCGGTCGCCGAGACGCCAACCGGCCTCAACAAGCGCCGTCCATGTCGCGATATCGCAGATGCCGTCAACGCTGAGGCCCCGTTCGGCCTGAAACTGCGATACGGCAGCGGCGGTGCTGTCGTCATAGCGACCGGTCGCGCCATGACCGACGGCATGGCCCAACAACGCCAACCGGCGCTGGAGATCACGGACCGCCTCACCCGAGGCGCCCGGCCGCAGGGGGAGAAGGTTCAGCTGGCCGAACCCGTAGACCGGTCGAACTCGTCGAGCAGAGCCGACTTCGACTTCGCGCCGATGATGCGGTGCACTACCTCGCCATTGGAGAACACCAACAGCGTGGGAATGCTCATCACCTGATAGCGCATCGCGATATCAGGGTTCTCGTCGACGTTCAGCTTCGCAATCGACAACGACCCGGCGCGCTCCGTGGCGATCTCTTCCAGAATCGGTGCGATCTGCTTACACGGGCCACACCATTCGGCCCAGAAATCAACGACAACAGGAACACTCGACGAACCAATGGTCTCGTCGAAGGTGGCGGTGGTCAACGTGGTGGCAGCCATACTGCGAGCCTACAAGCCCACAGCGATGCCGTCAGCGACGATCAGTCGTGCTGCGCTTCGAGCCACCGCTCGGCATCGATGGCGGCCATGCACCCCGACCCGGCCGCGGTGATGGCCTGCCGATAGGTGTGGTCCTGCACATCACCACAGGCGAAGACCCCGTCGATATTCGTGGCCGTGGAACCCGGGGCGGTCACCAGATATCCCGTCTCGTCCATATCCAGAATGCCGGCGAACAAATCGGTGTTCGGACGGTGGCCGATGGCCACGAACAGCCCGGTGACCGGCAACGTCGACACCGTGCCGTCCACCGTGTTCGTCACATCAACACCCTCAAGGCGACTGTCGCCGTTGATAGCCGTCACCGTGTGATTCCACAGGATCTCAATCTTGGGATTGTCAAAGGCGCGCTGCTGCATGATCTTCGATGCACGGAACTCGTCGCGTCGGTGAATCAGCGTGACCTTGTCGGCGAACTTCGTGAGGAAGGTGGCCTCCTCGATGGCCGAGTCGCCACCGCCGACCACGGCAATCTCCTGGCCGCGGAAGAAGAAGCCATCACAGGTCGCACATGTCGACACACCATGGCCCAGCAGTCGGTCTTCGCCATCGATGCCCAGCATCAGAGCGCGCGCTCCTGTGGACACGATCAACGAATGCGCCTGGTATTCGGTGTCGCGCACCCACACTCGATACGGGCGCGATTCCACGTCGATAGCGGTGACCTTCTCGGTGATGAATTGGGCACCGAAACGCTCGGCCTGTGCGCGGAAATTCATCATCAATTCCGGCCCCATGATCCCCTCGGGGAACCCGGGGAAGTTCTCGACCTCGGTCGTCAGCATCAACTGGCCACCAGGCTGATCACTGGTGGACGACGGCTCACCCTCGATGACGATGGGGGAGAGACTGGCACGCGCCGTGTAGATCGCGGCCGTGAGACCGGCAGGGCCGGACCCGACGATGATGACGTTGGCGACATCGGACATGTGTGTGGACTCCCTCGACGAGAACAGTGATCACGAACCGCTGCGACGGCGCCCCATCAGCATCGCGCCCGCCGCGAGGAACGCCCCGCCAACGATGAGATAACTGAGGTAGACGGCCCGCCCTTCGGTGGTGGCGAGACCGATCAACGCCTGCAGAGCGCGGGTCACCATGATCAACGCGACCACGGCCAACACCACTGCCAGCAACGCGACAACGATGCCGAACACGATGCCGCGGATCACCCGCACCACATTGTTCGTGACGTTGTCACGCACCTTGCCGACCAGACGGTCGATCTGGTCGGTGGTTGTTGAGGCCCAATCGGGATCGGTGAACGGGTTACCCGCCATGAGTCGGACTGTAGCGGTATTGCCGACCAGCCCGCACGTGGACCCCATCTGAGACCGCGCACATCACGGCGGGCGGGGAGATCAGGGGGCGATGGACGTCGACAGGATTACGTCGCAACTCTCGGCCGCAACAGCACGCACCATCGATGCATCAGCGGTGATCACCAGCACCGCATCCACATCGTTCACGATGGCGAAAGTGATCGCTCGCTCACCAACGGCGGCGCAGTCGGTCACCACGGTGTCGTCAGTGCCGAGCGCCATGCGCCCAGCCGCAGCAAGATCCTCAATGGTGTCGATCATGATGAGTGGCAACACCGACATCGGTGCATCATCGCCAGACTCGGCGGGTTCAGCCGCCGCCGCTTCGGGCACTTCAGCTGCGGCGACCGCAGTGGACGCCGGTTGCTCGTCGGCCATCAGCGCCGACGTAGCAGCATCGGCATCGTCGGTGGGGAGATCCGCGTCGTCGAGTTCGACGTCGGCCATCTCACTGGCTGCGCCACCATCGGCAGCGGATTCCTCCTCGGGGCCCAACTCGGCGGCCATATCAGCAACGGCACGCTCGCTATTCGTCGCAGTGCGTGTCGTGGCAGCCGGCGCCGACATCATGTCGACGTCACCACCCCCACGCACCAGCACCACACCGGCAAGGGCAACAACCACAACCGCTGCGGCAGCCGAGAGCGGCCGCATCCAGCGCGCACCGCCATAACGCGTGGCCACCGCCGCCCGTACCGCCCGCCGACGCGCCACCTCATCAATCGGAGAGGGGTCACGCAGCGCAGCCACGATGTCGTCGTCGAGACGCATCTGCTCAGGGTCGTCGTGAAGGTCGTCGCTCATCGTTCACCACCGGGGGCCATATCCGCCGGCCCAGTTTGGACGTCACCGCGTGCGGAGGGGTTCCCGCCCTGCCCGTCGTCGGCATCGAGGGCCGCGGCCAGCATCCGTCGACCACGGGCGATACGCGACTTCACCGTGCCCACAGCCACCCCCAACTCATCGGCGATCTCGGCATAGTCGAGTTCGGCCACATCGCGGAGCACCACCGCATGAGCAAAGTCGGTTGGCAATGCGGCCAGGGCGGCACTCAACCGATCGCGGACCTCCGCACGCTCCACACCGTCGGTCACCTCAGCCGCGGCGCGAGCATCTTCCCAATCGGGCGCTGGCCCATCGTCGCGCACAATCGCGGCCCGCGGTCGCCGCGACCGGCGACGAATCGCATCCAGCGCGGTCGTGGCCGCCACCCGATGACACCAAGTGGAGAACGCAGCCCGATGATCAAAACCATCAAGGCCACGCACCACCTTGATCATCGCCTCCTGGGTGCAGTCCGCCGCCTCGGCACGGTCGTGCAACATCCGCAGACACACAGCAAACATCCGCGGGTAGACGGAATCGAGAACGTGCTCGAGGGCTGCCGCATCACCGGCCTGCGCGGCGCGGACCGGGTCGTCCCATGACCTCAGCCGTCGGCGGACCATCGGACCTCACCGATGCGACCGCGATACGGGTTCACCGAACTGCAGGCATCATCGGGTCCGAGTTCGAGCAACCAGATCCCAACCGCGGTCGCTGCCATATCCACGTCCACGCTCACCATGCCCGGTTCCTCATCGAAATGCAGCCCACCAACCCGGGTCCACTGTTCAGGGTCAGAGGGAACAGGGTCGAGAGTGGTGGCCAGCACCTCGATCTGGAACGGTGCATTCAACGACTCGAAACTGAGACGACCCGAGCCGACGACCGCCGGTGTCAGCAGCAGCCCCACCCCGGGTTTCGCACCCATGTACTGGTTCGAATAGCACTCGGTCGACCACGCGGTGCTGCGGCTGCCATCAGCCACAGCGAGACTGGCTTGAGCGTTGTTCTCGCCGCCGTTGTCACCAAAGGGATCCCACGCGGTGATGATCAGACCCTCATCGATGACCGCGGGCGTCTCCAAGTCATTCAGCGCACCGATCGCCGGTTCGGTGAGCACACCATCGGTCACCGCAGGTGCAGCGGTCACACTCGGCAACGGCGACACCGAGTCGCTCGCCGTTCGTTCTCCACCACGGTTCCACACCACCAGAGCCGCCACGGCGGCAGCCACCACCGCGAGGAGAACCAACAGCGCCGTGCGCGTCGGTGCCGAACGCACCGTCGTCGTCCAATCGTCCTGGTCGTGAATCACGGGTGCGACCACCGGTACCCGGTCGGTGCTCAGTGCCTCACCCGGCACCGCTGTCGCAGCCGCGGCAGGTGTGCGTGCCGGTGCCGGTTCGACCGCGCCACCATCGCCGGATGCACTAGCACCCACCGACACGGCGGCCGGGTCGGCGGCGGGAGCGTCGGCGCGTTGCACCGGTGTGCGCGACAGGCGTCCCGACTCATCGGGACGCACCGGTCGCTCGCGCGGTGTGGGCGGCTCCAGCGGAGTGCCATCGATGTCGGGTGGGGTCGTATCGACCGCCTGCAGTTGGCGACGCAGTTCCTCGCCGGTGGCCGGACGATGTGCTGGGTTGCGAGCCAACGTGCGATGGATCAAATTCACCAAACCGATGGGCAAGGTGGGACGCAGGTGCGCGAGATCGGTGGGGTCACGTTGCAGACGAGCCAACGCAGTGTCGGCATCGCTCTGGCCGAGGAACGGCACCCGACCGGCAAGGCACTCGTAGAGCACCAGAGCCAACGAATACAGATCAGCGCGACCGTCGAGGCGATGACCACGCACCTGCTCCGGCGACAGATACTTGGCTGTCCCCATCATCACGTTGTCGCTGGTGAGGTCGTGATCGCCCGACTCCAAGCCTTTCGCAATGCCGAAATCGGTGAGTAGCACTCGGCCGTCGTTCGTGATCAGGATGTTGCCGGGTTTCACATCGCGATGCACGAAACCCGACCGGTGAGCTTCATCGAGAGCCGCGGCCACGGAGGCACCGATATGGATGGTCAACTCGGGACCGAGAAGTTTCTGCGAGTCGAGGATCTGGCGCAGGCTGCGGCCATCGACCAGTTGCATCACCACCGCTTGACGCCCCTCATGTTCGAAGGCGTCATGCACCCCGACGATGTTCGGATGGTTCAGACCGGCGACCGCGATCGCTTCACGTCGGAACCGTTCCGCCACGACCGGGTCGGTGGCCAGGTTCGGCTTCAGCCACTTCACCGCCACGCGACGGTTGAGTTGCACATCGGTGGCCACCCACACCTCGGCCATCCCACCCTGGCCGATGCGTCGATCGAGTCGGTACCGCCCAGCCAGCACGCGCCCATCCACCGCCGTGCCACCCGATAACGGGGGAGAGGAGGGCGACACGCTGTCCATGATCGACCTGCACGCTAGTTGCGCGCCATGCGCCGACGGGGGCAATCAGGTGAGGTCCGCGGAGTGATCATCGTCGCCGTCATCGTCAATGGCGTCGATGTCGTCGGCGAGGCGCTGACGAAGGTCTGCAGCATCGATGCCACCGGTGTCGTCGATACCGGTGTCATCGGTCAGGGTGGCGTGACGCATGTGGTCGAGGCGGGTCCGTCGCCGGCGACGGAAATGCGAGAACCACCACGTCAACAACACCACGACCAGGCCGGCCGCCACGCCGCGTCCCAACCCGCTGAGCGACACCGAGCTCGCGGTGATCACCACGCCGACACCACCCACTCCGCCTGCCGGGCTTGCGACGTCGACCTCCACCGGGAAGCGGCCGTTCGCGCGAGGGGTCACCGGTACCCGTAGCGTTGACTCACCGGGTGCCACCACGATCTCGAACGTTTCGATCGGCAACAGACGAGTCGACTCGACCGAAATGAGGACCCGCAGTGGTGTGTCGGACGAATTCATCAGTCGCAACGGCATTGGTGTGTCGGTGCCGGTCAGGTTCACGGTGCCGATGTCGAGCACGGTCACAGCGGTGCGCAACGCATCGAACTCCGCCATGAGTTGCGCCATCGTCGCCGCGGCCTGCGCATCGTCGACCTCGCTCGACAATGCGGCATCCACCATGGCGGACCACTGCGCTGGTCGTGGGTCCTCGTCGGGCAGCATCGACGCCACATCCAAGATGCGCAATCGCATCTGGTTGACGATGGTCACTCGCTCGGTGAGATCATCAGGCGCGACCACATCGGCGGCGAGCACCGCCGGCACATCACCAGATCGCATCGGTGCAGCGGCTCCAATGGCATAGGAGGCCGCCTCGATCCGGGCCGCCGGATCATCGCCCAACAGATCGATGATGGCCGCAGCCACCACCGGGTCGGGGGGCGACAGGTCGTCGGTGCTCAGTATCGCCCAATGGGTGACGGAGGGTTGTGCGTGTCGCCGCACCGTCCAGTCGGCCAGCACCCGTACCGCGCGCTCAAGCGGTGTGATATCCACATCGCTGTTCCCCAAGCGACTGGTTGCAGGGTCGGCCATCAGTACCTCGAGACCATCGGGCGCAGCGAAGCGTGCGACGGTGGTGGCATCTAGGCCGCCACTGACGTCCTCCACGCGATCGAGTGCCTCACCCCAACTGCTCACCAGAGCGCGAATTCCCAGTGACCGCAACAGATCGGCGCCGGCCGGGGTCAACACGGCACCGTTCACCGTGGTGAACACCGCACCATCGAGAGGCCAGATGTCACGGCGCACCACTGCCGCGGGCAGCGCTGCTGCGGTGCGGTTCGTGCCGTCCACCAGATAGTCCGCAAACTCGTCGCCGAGGCCTGACACCGCCGCCGTAGATGGGTCGAGTTCAGGTGAGGGGAGTGCATACGCCTCACCGTCAAAGCTCGCAGCCCACGCACCCACACCCGTG
>RFST01000180.1 GCA_009923855.1 Actinomycetota bacterium | reverse complement strand
GCGATCAGGGTCGGGGAAGTACTCCACCACCGTGAACGGTGACGGTGATGCCGGGATGCGCGGCAGGGCCATCGGCCCGAGATCTTTCTCGCAGTGCCGCACCAGGGCGTCGCGCACACGCTCGCCGAACAGGATGCGACCGCTCACCACCATGCGCGAAATCGACCCATCGGGCGCCACCCGCAACAACATGCCCACCTGCGTGACGTTGCCGGCGGCGTCGACACGCACCGGCACCGCGTCGACGTACACGATGGGAAGCCGCGACCGCGCGACCTCCATGTCGTCATCGGAAAGCCACTGCTCGTGGGTGTCGGTGGTGACCTCGGCGCCGCTCACACGTTCATTGTCCCAGATCGGCGCTGCGAAGGTGTGACATGTGGGTGGAAGAATGCCCCGATGGATCTCGGCAGCCACCGCACCGACACCGTCGGCAGCCCGTTATTACTGGTGCCGGTGGGCTCATGTGAGCAGCACGGCCCGCATCTGCCACTCGCCACCGACACCCTCATCGCAACCGCGATCTGTGATGCAGTCGCGCAGCGCCACACCACATGTGTGGTCGCCCCGGCCATCGGCATCGCTGCCTCCGGGGAGCATGCCGGCTTTGCTGGCACCTTGTCGATCGGTGTCGAGGTGCTGGCCCAGGCGCTCGTGGAACTTGGGCGTTCCGCCGATTGGGCCCACGGGCTGGTGTTCGTGAATGGCCACGGCGGCAATGTGCATGCGGTGACCACTGCTGTGCGCACACTCATCGCCGAAGGCCGTCGTGTCAGCGAATGGTCCCCCACGGGAGATGGATACGACCTCCATGCCGGTCACGCCGAGACGTCGGTCATGCTGCATCTGTACCCCGACCTGGTGGGAGACCACACAGCCATCGACGCGGTGCATGTGGAACTGAGCGACGTGGTGCGCGACGGCGTGGCCGCGCACAGCCCATCTGGGGTGCTTGGCGATCCGCGCGCCGCCTCGGCTGATGCTGGTGCGGCGATCATCGCCAACTGGGTCACCCAACTCGTCCATCACGTGGAGCACGTTCTGACGTGAGTTCCGACAACCCTGAGATGTCGCCACGCATGGCGATCGATACCGACGCCCAATTCATTGGTGAGCGTCTGGTTGGCGGCTCTCCACCCAGTGTGTTTCGCCTCAGCGACGCTGGTCGACGCCGCGTTGATGCCGCGATCTCTGGTCCGGCTGTCGCTTCCCCGCTGATCGATCGGTTGACCGCGGCCGGCGTCCTCCACCCGGTCGTGCACCCGGTGGCTGCCGCCGATGTCGGCTCTCGGGTCACGGTGGTCGTGCCCACACTGGGCGCGCCACGGTATGTGCCCGCGGTGCCTGAGGGCGTGCGCGTCATCATCGTCGATGATCATTCCGACCCACCGGTGCCCAACGCCACCCTGCGACGAAGCAGCCGGGGCGGGCCGGCGGCGGCGCGTACATCCGGCGTGGCGATGGTGGACACCGAGTTGGTTGCCTTCGTCGATGCCGATGTCGACACCACGATGACACCCGACTGGTTACAGCGATGTGTCGCCCATATCGATGCCGGTGCCGACATCGTGGCACCACGAGTGCGCGAGAATCCTGCGGCACCGTTGCGGCGTCGGTCGGGACCGCTCGACATGGGACATCGTCCCGGCCCGGTTGGCCATGGCCGCCAGGTGAGTTACGTGCCCTCGGCCGTGATGGTGTGCCGGGTGGCCGCACTCACCGATGTGGGCGGTTTCGACGAACGGATGCTGACCGGCGAGGACGTCGATCTCGTGTGGCGTGTGGTCGATGCAGGTCGACAGGTGCGTTACGCCCCCGAAATTGTTGTGGCGCACGAGCGGCGCGTGCATCTGATCGATCGCCTGCAACGTGAATACGACTATGGACTGTCCGCCGGGCCGTTGGCTGCCCGGCACCCTCGACGCCTCCACCCTCTGCTGGCCTCGCCATGGGCAGCGGCGACCGTCGTCGTGGCCGCTGTGCCGCTCCCCCGACCGGTGCGCGGCGCGATCATGGCCCTGGTGTGCGCCGCGGCCACCCGCCGGTTGGCGGCCGGCACCGGACTCGGCCGGGTGGATGCGGCGGCGCTGGTGGCTCGCTCGGTGGCCACCACCGCCGGAGCGCTGGCACGTGCTGTTCGCATGCTGTGGTGGCCGGCCTGCCTGGTGGGTGTGCGCCACCGTGGACCTCGCCGTCTGCTGCTCGCCGCGCTGCTCACCGCCGGCAGCGGTGAACGCGTGGCGTGCGATATCGCCCACGGTCTCGGCGTGTGGCGTTCGGTCATCGACAGCCGCAGCACCGATCCGGTCACACCGCGGCTGCTGTGGCGACACCGCGACACAGCGACTGCGCCCTACGCTGCGGGGTCATGACTGTTCGCCTGAGCGTCGACCGGCGGCGCTGGGTGTCGCATGTGGACGCAACCCTTGCGGCCTACCCCTCACCGGTGCCGGTCGTGAAAGGCAACGGCTACGGGTTCGGACGCCAGCGCCTTGCCCAATTCGCAGCAGAACGCGTCGACACCATCGCCGTTGGCACGGTGCACGAACTCGACGCCGTGCCCAGCACAACGACCGCTGTCGTGCTCACGCCCACACTGGTGGTGCCCGAGCGTCACGACGTGGTGCTGACCGTGGCAGCACACGACCACATCGCTGCGCTTGCGGGCTGGCGAGGCCGGGTGCTGGTGAAGTTGGCATCGTCGATGCAGCGGTATGGCGGAGGGCCAGAACTCATTGCAGCGGCACGTGCCGCTGGCCTCGACGTACTCGGTGTGTCGGTTAATCCGCCGCTGGCAGCGAGCGACACGGATCACGTCGCCGACATCGTGCACATCGTCGACCTGGTGGACCCGGCCCTTGACGTGTGGGTCAGTCATGTTGGCCCGTCGCTCGTCGATGCGCTTCCGGGTCGGCGGATACGCCACCGCATCGGCACCACTTTGTGGCATGGCGATCGCGAGGCGCTGCATCTCACAGCGCAGGTCATCGATGTGCGGGCGACCACCCGTGGCTCCACCGCGGGTTACCGCTCAACCGAGGTGCCTGTTGATGGGCACCTCGTCATGGTGGGTGCCGGCACCGCGCACGGTGTTGCCGCACTGCCCGATGGCCGCAGCCCCTTTCACCACCACCGCCAACGACTCCAGATGTTCGAACCGCCGCATATGCACACCACGATGCTGTTGGTCCCAGACGGTGAACCGTTACCGGTCACCGGCGACTGGCTGGATCTGCAACGGCCGTTGACACAGACAATGGTCGACGAGCTCGTCTGGCTCTGAGCGCACCCGTGGCCGCGGCTACGCCGCCGGGCTACACCACGCGCGCGACGCGCGGGCCGACCTCAACGCCAAGCGATTGCCATGCAATTGCGGCCGCGCCGATGAGCGGTCCGCGATCGGCGAGCCGGGTCTGCACGATGCGAGGCGTCACCCCCACACCCACCCGCGCGCGTTCGTCGAGTTCGACCTGTGCAGCGTTAAGAAAGGTGGCTCCGAACCCGAGCGCCACTGCACCACCCACCACGACGAGATCGAGATCCGCCACGTTGCAGATCGATGCGGCAGCACGACCCACCAGGGTGCCAGTGCGCTGCATGATCTCGTATGTCGGTTGACGCGGGGATCGGCCAGTGATCGCCTCCACCGCCCGCCCGGAGGCTTCTGCTTCCAGACAGCCACGTGCACCGCAGCCGCACCGACGACCGTCGGGCACGACGATGAGATGGCCAATGTGACCGGCATTGCCACTGTCGCCGTCAAGC
>RFST01000179.1 GCA_009923855.1 Actinomycetota bacterium | reverse complement strand
CAGCATCCGGCGGCAGCGAACTCACCGCCGGTGCAGCACACGGGCAGACCGCAGACTTCACCTTGTACGCCCAATGGACCGTAGACCCCACCACCACGACCACTGCGCCGACCACGACGACGCCGCCTGCCGCTCCCCCACCAACCACCACCACAACCACAACCGCGCCCACCACCGCGACCGCGCCGACCACCACCGTTCCACCAGCCGAAACCCAAGGAGCCGATCCGGAATCTGGCGTTGGACTCGAGGGTGATCCTGCGTTCTTGCCGGCGTCCCCAGCGCTTGAACTGCCAAGAACAGGCCGCGACTACGACGCGATTGCCTGGTCGATCCTCCTCGCCGCGTTCGGAACCCTCATCGCGTTGGCGACACGCCAACGAACAACCTCCCACGAAGAGCACACGTGAAGTTCCGAGCGACCTGCGTCACCGTCGGTGTGGTAGCGACGTCGCTGTGTGGCGCGGCGCTCTTCGTGTCAGCCTCCACGTCGATCGATCAGTTGGGTGCCGATATCGACGGCGAGGCGGCAGATGACAGATTCGGGGTGTCGGTGTCACTGTCCGATGACGGCACCATTGTCGCAATCGGCGGGGGCAAGAACGACGCGGGCGCGACCGACGGCGGGCATGTCCAGGTGTACCAATACTCAGGTGGTGCCTGGTCCCAACTCGGAGATGACATCAACGGCGATGCCGCAGCCGAGCAATCGGGATGGGCGATTTCGTTGTCATCTGACGGCTCGATCGTCGCGATCGGCGCTCCCTTGAACGAGGGGACGCCCGGGCGCGTCAAGGTGTACCAGTACTCGAGCGGCGCCTGGTCACAACTCGGGTCTGATATCGACGGCGAAGCCGCAGACGACCAGTTCGGACGTTCGGTGTCGTTGTCATCTGACGGCACGATCCTGGCAATCGGTGCCCGATACAACGACGGGAACGGAGACAATGCTGGGCGTGTCCAGGTGTACCAGTACTCGAGTGGTGCGTGGTCGCAGCTGGGGGCCGACATCGACGGCGAAGCGGTACGCGACGAGTTCGGAGGTTCAGTGTCGTTGTCATCTGACGGCACGATCCTGGCGATCGGTGCCCCATCGAATGACGCGGGCGGTTACCGGGCTGGACATGTCCGGGTGTATCAGTACTCGAGCGGTACATGGTCCCAACTGGGAGACGACATCGTCGGCGAAGCCGCAGACGACAGATCCGGGGGTTCGGTGTCGTTGTCATCTGACGGCACGATCCTGGCAATAGGTGCGCCATTCAACGACGAGAGCGGGTCCGACGCCGGGCATGTGCGGGTGTACCAGTACTCGAGCGGCAGTTGGTCGCAACTGGGAGACGACATCGACGGCGAAGCCGCAGACGACAGATCCGGGTATTCGGTGTCGTTGTCATCTGACGGCACGAAGCTCGCAGTTGGCGCACATCAGAACGACGGGAACGGAACCAATGCTGGACATGTCCGGGTGCACCAGTACTCGAGCGGCACCTGGTCACAACTGGGGGCCGACATCAACGGTGAAACCGCAGGCAATCCAGATCTTGGTGACAAGTCGGGATGGTCGGTGTCGTTGTCCTCTGACGGCACCAAAGTCGCGATCGGCGCCCCCTTGAACGACGGAAACGGAACCAATGCGGGGCATGTCCGGGTGTACTCGATCACCACCAGCACACCGACAACGACCATCAGCACTCAGCGTCAGGCCCGCGGGTGCCGGGCCAGGTGCCGCCATGGCCCGAAGCGATCCTGAACGTTGACGGCACCGTCACCGTGTCATGGCAAGCCCCGTTTGATGATGGCAACGGACCGATCACCGGCTACCGAGTGACATCGTCACCATCAGGCGGGTCGTGTTCCACCACCGGGCTCACCTGTGTGATTGCTGGTCTTGACCCCAACGTCGAGTACCTGTTCGACGTGTTCGCCTCCAACAGCGACGGCGAGGGCCCCGGCCGATTGACACAACAAAGCATTCGGATCGTCCCGCAAACCCCAGCCACCACCGAGCCCGACGCCCCCCAGCTGTTACCCGTAACGCCCGCAGCACCCCAACCATTGCCCGAAACCGGCACTGATGACGATCTCGTGATGTGGTCGATGCTGCTGATCGCCTTCGGAACCCTCATCACGTTGGCGACACGCCAACGACAATCACCGTCTTAGGCGCTGAGCTTCAACGTGCTGTACGGCTGGGGTGCGAGTCGGCTGCGTCGCCGCATCTGAATCTGCAGGTCGGCGATCTCACCGATCGTCTCATGGATGGCCTCGTCGATTCGGCGTTGCACCGCTTCAAGTCGTTCCCGGTGCTCTTCGCTGAAGAGCCCGCCAGGAATGGTCGGTGCGGGCTGGCCGGGGTTGTCAGCGAGCGAGATGGACCACAGGTCGAGAAATTCGAGTGCGCGATGGGCGTTCATCTGGATGCCTCCTCTGCTTGGTGGAAGATGTCAGCGAGCTCACCGATGAGGGTGAGCGCCTGCTGTGCCGGTGTGACCGTTTTGGTGAGGTTCGCTTCGGTGAGGAGATGCTCGATGTACTCGTACAGGTCGGCGAGTTCGTAGCCGCCTGGCATCTGCTCGACGTCGAGTGCGTGGGCGAGCTCGCTGATGATGTCCTGGGCGTGACGAAGCAACAGGTGTGCATCTGCGGGGTCTCGTCGCTCGATCGCTTTCACAGCTTGGGCGGTGTCGGATCGGGCACGGTCAGTGAGCATGACCACGACCCGGGTTTTTGACGCGGTCTGCACCGTGTTCTGCCGGTAGGCGTTGATTGCGGTCGCGGTGTTCATCAGCGCCTCATCGATTCGGCGCTCGGAAGGTTGGCGATCTGGCCGGACAGCCAGGAGGCCTGCTGTTGCAGGTTGCTGAGCGCGGTTTCCAGCTGGGTGAACATCTGCCGGTAGTTCAGTTCGCGCTTCTCGAGGCGGATGTCCCACGCTGCGATCTGGTCGTCGATCTGACGGATGCGTTGCTCGACCGCATCTTCAGACGTTGACAGGTAGCCGTCGGTGAAGTTCGTTGCGGCTTCGAGTTCGTTCTCGAGGCGGGACAGGATCGTTTCGGTTCCGGCGGTGTCGCTGTGGAACAGGTTGGTGACCGCTTCGGGATCCTTCTCGTAGGCGTCGATGAACGCGGCCCGGTCGAAGGTGATGGTGCCGTCCTGTCCGAGGGTGATCCCGGCGAATGACCCGGTGACAAGCGTCGAGTTGTCCACCGGGTCAATGACGGCACGGGTGAGGCTGTTCTCGCTGCGGCGAAGCACCCCGGAGCTGGACAGCAGGGAGCGGGTGGTGGCGTCAGTCTCGGTAAGCGAGTCAACTCTCGACACTGCCGCGCCGAGCTCGGTGAACATCGCTTCGACGTTGTCCGCGAGCGCGTCCACGTCATCGTCGACGGTGATCGTCGTTGGATCACTGGTGGTTTGGGTGACGGTGATGTCGAGGCCCGGGACAAGGTCTTCGAAGGTGTTCGTTGTCGACTCGATGACGAGGGGTGTGTCACCGGGGATGCTGATCTGGGCGTTGCGTCCCTGGGTGAGAGTGGCGAGCCCGCCGGTGAGCATGTCGAAGTCAGCGGCGGTGACACCAATGTTGGAGGTGGCGCCGGTGTCGTGTGCGGTGAGTTGGATCCGGTAGTCGCCGGGGGCGGTCTGGATGAGTGCTGCGGTGGTGTTGAGCGTTTCGTCGTTGTTGATGTCGTCGATTGCTTCGGTTGCGGTCATTCCGGCGAAACGTCCGGAGGTTGCGACGATGTCGTCAGCTTGAACGACATCGTTTGTGTA
>RFST01000178.1 GCA_009923855.1 Actinomycetota bacterium | reverse complement strand
GCCCACCCCCGAACACAACCCGCTGCCACAGGAGCAATCGTGAACACCGAGAATCAGATTCCAGAGGGACAGGTCATGACCGGCGCTCAGGCGCTGATCCATGCTCTCGAGCTTGAAGACGTCGACACCGTGTTCGGCCTGCCGGGTGGATGCATCCTTCCGGCTTACGATCCGCTGCTCGAATCGTCAATCCGTCATGTTCTCGTGCGCCATGAACAGGGTGCGGGCCATATGGCCGAGGGGTACGCCCATGTCAGCGGTCGGCCCGGGGTTGCAATGGTCACCTCCGGCCCGGCGGCCACCAACTTGGTGACCCCGCTGATGGACGCCTACATGGACTCGATCCCGATGGTGGCCATCACCGGGCAGGTCGGCACCGGTGCGATCGGGTCGGACGCGTTCCAAGAATGCGACACGGTCGGCATCACACGCAGTTGCACCAAGCACAACGAACTGGTGATGAGCGCCGATGACATCCCGCTCGCCATCCGCCAGGCCTTCCATATCGCCACCACTGGCCGGCCCGGCCCAGTTCTGGTCGACCTGCCGAAGGATGTGTTGCAGAACCAGATGTCATGGCATTGGCCCACCGATGAGGAGGTGGCAGCGTCACTGCCCGGGTACCGCCCGACGTCAAAGGGCCACCCGCGGATGGTCGCCGAAGCAGCGCGCATGATCCTCGAAGCGGAGCGCCCCGTTCTCTATGTCGGCGGCGGCATGCTGAAGGCCCGTGCCGCAGAGGTGCTGATGGAACTGGCCGAACTGACCCAGATTCCCGTCGTCACCACCTTGATGGCGCGTGGCGTGTTCCCCGACAACCATCCGCTGTGTCTGGGGATGCCCGGCATGCACGGCACCATTGCGGCTACGACAGCGATGCAGCGCTCTGACCTGCTGATCGCACTGGGCGCGCGTTTCGACGACCGCATCACCGGGCGACTCGACGGTTTCGCCCCCGATGCACGGGTGATTCATGTCGATGTCGACCCAGCCGAGCAGGGCAAGGTGCGGCGTCCCGATGTGCCCATTGTCGGTGATTGCCGATTGGTCACCACCGACATCGTTGCGTCGGTGCGGTCGCTGCTCGACGCCGGCACCACTCAGGCCGATGTTGGTCCGTGGCGCAGCCAGATCTCCGGGTGGCAAGAGGTGTTCCCGTTGACCTACGACGCCGCAGAGCCCGGTGGCCCGTTGAAGCCGCAGTACTGCTTGGAGCGTCTGCGCGATTCCGCCGCTCCGGGCACCATCGTTGCCTCTGGCGTGGGGCAGCATCAGATGTGGGCATCGCTGCACTGGCACTTCAACGAGCCGTACACCTGGGTGAACTCGGGCGGTCTCGGCACAATGGGCTTTGCCATTCCCGCCGCGATCGGCGCCAAGATGGCCCGCCCCGACGCCATGGTGTGGGCCGTGGACGGTGACGGCTGTTTCCAGATGACCGCCCAAGAACTCGTCACCGCTGCAGTGGAGCGCATCCCAGTGAAGATCGCGCTGCTGAACAACTCGTATCTCGGCATGGTGCGCCAGTGGCAGGAGATGTTCTACGACGAGCGGTACAGCGAGGTGTATCTGTCTGTCGACACGCCGGACTATGTGAAGTGGGCCGAGTCGATGGGGTGTGTCGGCATCCGAGTCGAGTCACCCGAAGAAGTGCAGCCAGCGATCGACAAGGCGAACTCGATCAACGATCGCCCGGTGGTCGTCGAGTTCCGCACTGATGCATCCGAGAAAGTGTTCCCCATGGTTCCGGCGGGTTGCACGAACGATGACGTGATCGTCCATCCCTCTCAGCAGGACCAGCGAGCCCAACTGGGCTGATCCGCGACCGGTACGAAAGGCAGCCATGACCGCCATCAATCCACACGGTTCCTCGTTGAACCATGCGATTCTCTCCGTGCTTGTGCAGAACCGCCCGGGCGTGCTTGCCCGGGTGTCGAGCCTGTTCGCTCGTCGCGGTTACAACATCTTCTCGTTGGCGGTTGCACCCGCCGAAGATGATGCTCAGAGTCGCATCACCATTGTCGTCGACCTTGAATCGGCCCCGCTGGAGCAGATGGTGAAGCAACTGTTCAAGTTGGTGGATGTGGTGAAGATCTCCGAATTGGATCCTCGTCGTTCTATCGAGCGAGAGCTGCTGCTGGCCACGGTCCGCGCCGGGTCGAGTGAGCGGTCGCAGATCGTCGAACTGGTCAATATCTTCGAAGCCAAGATCTTGGCTGTTGGAGGTGACGCTCTGACGGTGAGCCTGGAGGGGCACCCCGACAAACTGGACGACTTCGAGGAACTGCTCGGCGGTTACTCGATTGTTGAATTGCAGCGCACGGGCCGGGTGGCCCTGCCGAAACTCGATCGCGCGGCACGCCTGCGTGCCGCGACCACGCCCGGCAACGGGAATGACAACCAGAGAAAGGTGGGCTGAGATGGCAGCCAACGTGTACTACGAGGCCGATTGCGACGGCTCGATCATTCGGGGCCGCAAGGTCGCCGTCATCGGTTATGGCTCCCAGGGTCATGCTCACGCGCTGAACTTGAAGGAGTCCGGT
This sequence comes from Actinomycetota bacterium, assembly GCA_009923855.1. Classification (GTDB taxonomy): domain Bacteria; phylum Actinomycetota; class Acidimicrobiia; order Acidimicrobiales; family Ilumatobacteraceae; genus Casp-actino5. The sequence continues at coordinate 1,266 of RFST01000178.1, read as the reverse complement.
GTTGAGGTGTGTGTCGGCCTGCGTGACGGGTCATCGTCGGCCGCCAAGGCCACCCAGGCCGGACTCACCGTGAAGTCGATCGCCGACGCGTCGGCATGGGCTGACCTCATCATGATCCTCGCCCCCGATACCGAGCAGAAGTCGATCTTCGATGAGCACATCGCCCCGAATCTGCAGCCCGGCGACGCCATCGCGTTCGCCCACGGGTTCAACGTGCGTTTCGGGCGCATTGCGGCACCGGAGGGTGTCGACTGCATCATGATCGCCCCGAAGGGCCCGGGCCACCTGGTGCGCCGCACCTACACCGAGGGCGGTGGCGTACCGGCACTCATCGCCATCGATGCCGACGCCACGGGCAACGCGAAGGCAGTGGCGTTGTCATATGCCGATGCGATCGGTGGCGGTCGCGCAGGAATCATCGAGACGACCTTCCCAGAAGAGACCGAGACCGATCTGTTCGGCGAACAGGTGGTGCTCTGCGGTGGCCTGACCCGGTTGGTCCAGGCCGGTTTCGAGACCCTCGTCGAGGCCGGGTACGCCCCTGAGATGGCGTACTTCGAATGTCTCCATGAGGTGAAGCTCATCGTCGACCTCATGTACGAAGAGGGCATTGCCGGGATGCGGTACTCAATTTCCGATACCGCGGAGTACGGCGACCTCACCCGTGGCCCGCGCATCGTCACCGATGCGACGAAGGCCGAGATGAAGAAGGTTCTCACCGAGATTCAAGACGGCACCTTCGCCAACGAGTGGATTGCCGAGAGCGAGTCGGGCCGGGCGAACTACCACCGCATGCAAGACGAGGGCAAACAGCATCCGATCGAAGTTGTCGGTGCCCGGTTGCGCTCGATGATGCCGTGGATCTCGGCCGGTAAGCAGAAGGTCGCCGAGGCCTCCGGCGGCGACAGCTGAGCACCGACACCTCGGTCACCGGCGGCATCTGGTCGCCGCGCTATCTGGCCGTCACCATCGCCAATCTGACCGTTGTCGCCGTAGCGGCGTTCGATGGTTTGGCGGTGGTGGCGGCTCTGCCGTCTGTGGGCGAGGACCTCGGGTCGATCGCGTGGTTGCCGTTCGTGATCACCTCGTACCTGGCGGCATCGGCTGTGGCGGTCGTTGTCGCGGGCCCGATCATCGATGCGGTCGGGGTGCGGCGCACGTTCCGAGTGACCGCATCGTGGTTCTGTCTCACCACCGCTGCCGCTGCGGTGGCACCCACGATGGAGGTGCTGATCGTGGTGCGCCTCGCCCAGGGTCTTGGTGGTG
>RFST01000177.1 GCA_009923855.1 Actinomycetota bacterium | reverse complement strand
CCCGCCGCAATTCTGATCTGTGCGCGCCATGGTGCGCGCCGGAGGTCACAGTCGTGATTGTGAGCACGAGATGCGCCTTCTCGCCATGCCCGACACACTGACGTTGTGACCACGGTCGAATCCCCCCGCACTGAGCCCCTCGACATGGATTGGGCCGCCTTCACCGAGGCTGCGCCTTGGGTTCTCGAACGCGACCACATCGCATGGGCCCCGCTGGCCGACCGCCTGCGTGACGATGCACGCGCTGAGGTGCCGCGGCTCACCACACCTGGTCGCCTACCCCATGTGGGTCGGATGGCCGTGGTGGTATTCCATCTCGGACGCGCGGTCGGCGGATGGTGGGTCCGCAAGCGTCTTGGTCGATATCAGGGGGCAGAGGCGTCGCGTGCTGCGCTGTCGGAACGGCTCCGCACCGCAATCGAACGCCTGGGCGCCACGTACATCAAGCTCGCACAGATCATCTCGTCGGGCGAGGGACTGTTCCCCCCAGAGTTGGTGAACGAGTTCAAAAAGTGCCGCGATCAGGTGCCAGCCGAGGATTTCGAGGTGGTGCGCCGCACGGTGGAAGCCGACCTTGGAGCACGACTCGAGGATGTGTTCACCGAGTTCGACACCTCTCCCCTCGCCGCCGCATCGATCGCTCAGGTGCATGCGGCCACGCTGCTCAGCGGCGAACGCGTAGTGGTGAAGGTGCAGCGACCCGATGTGGCCCGGCTGGTGCGCACCGACTTGAAGGTGATGGCCTGGCTGGCCCCTCACCTGGTTGGCCGCATCCCGGTGGCCGCTCTGGCAAACCCTCCGGCGCTGGTGGAGTTGTTTGCCGAGACCATCGTCGAAGAGCTCGATTTCCGCCTCGAGGCATCGAATATGGTCGATGTGGCCGGTGTGCTGCGCGAACTCAACCAGGACGGCTACGTGGTGCCGCGTCCCCATCCCGAATTGGTACGTCGGCGGGTCATGGTCATGGAACGCATCGACGGATTCAATTTCGACGATGTGGTGGGCATGCAGGCCGCCGGCATCGACACCGAGGAAGTAATCCGTACCGGCATGGTCGCCTTCATGGAGGGGGCGATGATTCACGGCATCTTCCACGGTGACCTACATGGCGGCAACCTGTTCGTGTTGGCCGATGGCCGCACCGCACTTCTGGATTTCGGCATCACTGCACGTCTGTCCGATGAGCGCCGGCGCGCCTTCTTGCGCATGATGATCTCGGCCACCACGAACGACCTGATGGGCCAGATGGCGGCGCTGCGCGACCTGGGTGCGCTGCCTCGCGATACCGATCTCGCAGCGGTCATCAGCGACCTGCGTCTCGATCAGGAACCGATCGACCCGACCACCCTCACCGGTGAGGAGATGGTGGCTGAAGTGCAGCGGGTGGTGAAGGCCCTGCTCGGGTATGGAGCGCGGATGCCGAAAGAACTCATGCTCTACGTGAAGAACATGGTGTTCCTCGATGGCGCGATCGCCCGACTCGCACCCGATCTCGATCTGTTGGCCGAAGTGGCGAACATCTCCATGGTGTTCGCCCAGCGCCACGGAGAGCGCCTGTTCCGTGAGCTTGGAGTCGATGCAGCCAACATGCAGGTCGACCTCGACAGCGTGAAGGCAGGCCTCGGTGTGGATCTGTCGACCGAGCGTCTCACCTATCGCGAACTGCAGGCGCGACGCGACCTGATTCAAAAGCGCATGCGAACCCACGTGGAATCGGCGCGGCGGAACTGAACAGGCGTGGGTGGTGACTGAGTCACCGCCTAGGGTGACGGCGTGCGTCTGGTGATCGCTCGCTGCTCGGTGGACTACGCCGGTCGACTCTCCGCCCACCTTCCCGAAGCCACCCGCTTGATCATGGTGAAGGCCGATGGATGTGTGGCCATTCACGCGGACGGCGGCGCGTACAAACCCCTCAACTGGATGAACGCGCCGAACACGCTGGCGGACAACGGCGACCATTGGGTGGTCACAAATCCGAAAGATGAGACCCTCACGATCTGGTTGCACGAGGTGCTCTCCGACAGCGATCACGAGCTGGGCACCGACCCCGGTCTCATGAAAGACGGTGTTGAGGCGCACCTGCAGGAGTTGCTGGCGGCCACACCGGAATCGATGGAGGACGGCCTGCGTCTGGTCCGCCGCGAGTACCCCACCGCGATCGGCCCGGTCGACCTGTTGTGCCGCGATGCCGCTGACCAGGTGGTCGCGGTGGAAGTTAAGCGACGTGGTGAGATCGATGGCGTCGAACAACTCACGCGCTACATCGAGCGCCTGCACACCGATTCATCACTCGGTGAGGTGCGCGGCATGTTCGTCGCCCAAGTGATCAAACCCCAAGCGCGGGTGTTGGCCGAGTCCCGCGGATACCGCTGTGTGGAAGTCGACTACGACACGTTGAGGGGGCTCGCCCCCGACGAGTTGCGTCTGTTCTGACAACTGCTGAGCGGCCCTGTCCGCGGCTACCGTGACGCCATGTTCGAGGTGCACGGTGTGGTACAGCACTATGACTGGGGTGACACCGACGTCATTCCGCAACTCCTCGGCACTTCACCCGACGGCCGGCCGTGGGCCGAACTGTGGCTCGGCACCCATCCTCGTGGGCCGGCCACGTTGGCCGACGCGAGCCCCTTGTCAACTTTGACGGGTGAACTCGGCTATCTGCTGAAGGTGCTCGCAGCGTCGCAACCACTGTCGTTGCAGACCCACCCTGATGCCGAGGGTGCCCGCCATGGATACGACCGCGGTGTATTCGGTGATCCGTATCCGAAACCGGAGTTGCTGATGGCGATCACGCCGGTGACAGCGCTGTGCGGGGTACGCCCGGTCGCGCGCACGCTCGAGTTGCTCAACGACATCGGGGTGAACGACCTTGCTGCGTTACTCCACGTGAACGGGCCAGGGGCAGCGCTCGAGGCCATCTACCGTGACCAGATCGACATCACGGCCGCGATCGACGCCTGCCGCGAACACGCGAGCAACGAGGCACGCTGGGTTGTGGCCCTCGATGAGATGTATCCCGGCGAGGCATCGGTGGTGGCCACGTTGTTGTTGAATCTGGTGGAGGTACCACCCGGCGCAGCACTGCGCCTGGATGCCGGAAACCTGCACGCCTACCTCCGCGGTGCTGGGATCGAACTCATGGGCGCCAGCGACAATGTGGTGCGCGGTGGACTCACATCCAAAGAGGTCGACGTCGACCTGCTGCTCGCCACGGTGGACCCAACCCCGCTCGATGACCCGGTGCTGGCCCCCGCTGCACGTTTCGAGTTGTCCGCAGCCGGCGTGGCCCTCGAACGTTGGGAGGCTGGCGAGGGCCGCACGGCCACCATGTGGGAGATCGGGATCGGCGACAACGGCGTAGCCATCGCGCTCGAACCAGGCGAGGCGGCGATTGCCACCGTCGACACGTGGATCGTCAGCGCCTGCTGACCCTGCGTTCAATCACCCTTGGGGTAGAACGCAGCGCGCATCGCGTCGATACCCGCGATCAATGCGTCAGCACCCGCGTCGTCAAGCACGGCGAACGCCGGCGCCAGCATGTCGTTGGTGATTTGCTCTGCCCGATCGAGCGCTGCGCGCTGCTCATCGGTGGGCGCGGCGATGTCCTCGGGCCAGCCGAATGACTGCACGTCATTCGGCCGTTTGATCTGGTGGGCCACCACACTTGGCAGGCCCACCGCAGCAACGGCAACGAGGTGCACCGATCCACGGAGTTCGCGCAGAACCATCGCTTGGTGGAACGCAGCGGCTGGCGCATCGCTGGGCACCTCTTCGGCACGGAGCCCAGCGAAGAGCGACAGGGCCGAATCGTCGACGGCGTCGATGATCGCACCGGCAGCAGCGGCGTAGGCAT
>RFST01000176.1 GCA_009923855.1 Actinomycetota bacterium | reverse complement strand
GCAGTGGCGCTCGGGTCAACCAGATGTTCCAGCGCAATGGTGCTCCCGCTCGGGTGTACCTGTGAGGCGCCATCGACCCGAACGGTGACGGTCCCGTTGCCAACCACATCGGCCCGGCCGGCATCGAGGTCGATCACCAGGCCGGTGTGTTCGTCCACCCCCAGCACCCAGGTATCGGTGGGCAAGAGGGCTTCCATCTGCACGAGCCGCCGCTCGCCGAGATAGCAAAAGCGCGTGTCGTGATGCCCGCCCTCGGCATTGTCGAAATGGGGAATCACCACAGCGTTGATAGCGATATGGCCGAGAATGCCGAGCCCATCGACCCAATGAGGTTCCATACCGCACTTGTAGATCTCGTAGACCGGCACCGTGTGGCTACCCATGGTGAGCGCTGCTGCGGAGGCGAACACGACGATGCCGCCGGTGTCGAGTTTGGTCGTGAGGAGTTCGGGCACCACGGTGCCGCGCCACTGGTCGACGGCGTAGGTCGGTGAGCCAGGCCCGGCGAAGACGTAATCGCTGGATCGAATGGCAGCGAGTCCCTGCTCGATGACGAGCGGATCGGCGTCGCGCATCCGGGTCAGCCCGGCCACTGCGAGGTCGACGTCGATGGATTCGGAGAAATAGGCGACGGCACGCTCGGCGAGTTCGGGCGCATTTTCCTGGAAGCCGTACGGGGTGTCGAGTACCACTGCGCGGACTCCGGCCCGTACCGCAGCCGGCCCGTCGACTAACCGGCCGGCCAGGCGACGGTGAGTGGTCACCATGGTCGGCGCGGTCTCACCCGATCCCATGAGGGCGAGGATGCGGGGGGTCGTCGTATCGGCCATCGGCCCAGTCTGGCGTGGAAGTTGCGCTCTTGCCATCGCCGGGGTTGCCTGCGCTCCGACCCAAATTCGAATCGAACACCCGTTCGATAGTATTCGCGGTGATGGGTTCAGATGCAGTTCTCACAGCACTGACGGGCACCGCCGGAGTCGGCCGAGCCGGCGATCTGGTGGCTCCCGAAGTTGTCCGTGTGCCGTCGTCGGTGGGTGCATTGTTCCCCCACGGTGGCCCGGTGGCGGGGTCGGTACTGGCCTGTGAGGGTCCTGCGGCGTGGTCGCTCGCTGCTGCCGTGGTCGCCCCGAGCGTGGCTGCAGGCACCTGGATGCTCATCGTCGATGTCGCCACGGCCCATGCGTGCACCGTTGAACCTGAGGCATTGTCCGAGGCCGGGGTGCCCCTTGAACGGGTGGTGCGCGTCACCACCGATGCTGCTGGGTCGGTGCATGTCGTCGATCTCGTCATCGCCGGTCTCGAGGGCTTCGGTGTGGTGCTCCTCGTCGACCCCGGGTCGCTGACGGGCGCGGCGGAGCGTCGCCTACGTCGTCGTCTGGTCGATCGCGGCGCGATGGTGGTCGTGGTGCGGCCTCATCAACTCGGCCGTCGTGTGGCCCGCGGCGCCGCTGCAGATGCCGTCATGTCCACATCCGTCGTCGGTGTCGACGGCATTGGTGAGGGCTGGGGACGTCTGACGTCTCGGCGTGTCATGGTGTCGGCCAGTGGTCGGCGACTGCACGGCGGGCGGCACGTCGAGATATCCCTGCCCGACGAGAGCACTGCCGGTGTCTCGGTGCCGGATGCCCGGCCATGACGCCTCCCACGACGATGCCATCGTGTCGGCTGCTCACCGTATGGTTTCCCGACTGGGCGGCGGAGTGTCTCGCAGGTAACGACCCCGCGATCGTGTTCCATCGCGATCGAGTCATCGCTGCCACCGCGCCAGCACGTGCTGCTGGGGTGGTCACCGGCCAACGACGACGTGTGGCCACCGCCCGCTGTCCCAGTGCGCTCACCCCGTCACGTGATATCGATACAGAGCACCGCTGCTTTGCTGCCGTGATCGACGCTCTATGCGATCTGGTGCCCGGGGTTGACGTCATCGATGCAGGTCATGTCGTGCTCGATGTGAAGGGCCCGGCTCGGTACTTCGGTGGCGAAGCCGGGGTGATCACCCGGCTTGTGGAACAGGTGCTCCCGGGAGTGGTTCCCGCAGGCGTGTCACCTCCGGCGGTTGGTGTGGGTACATCCATGGCCACCTCGGCGGTCGCAGCGCTGAGGTCGCATCGCGTCGGCCATCCGGTGGTCGAACCACCCGGCGACACACGCTGGCGCAACGGGGTGCAACTCACCGAGTTGGTGGCCACCGGAGATATCGATGCCGATACTGCCGACGTGCTCTCACGCGTGGGGGTGCGTGCCCTCGGGGACGTGAGCGCTCTTGGCGTAGCCGCCATGTCAGATCGTTTCGGCCATATCGGGGCGCGCCTGTATCGGCTGTCGGTTGGTGACGACCCGCGCCGTCCAGTGATTCACGTACCTGCTGACGCCCCAGCCGTTCACAGGTCTTTCGAGCCACCACTGGCCGATACGACCCCGGTGATCTTCGCGGCCCGTGAAGCGGTGATCGACCTGCTGTCATCGCCGGCCATGCACGGTCGCATCTGCACGGGTGCACTCATCGAATTCGGCACCGAGCACGCCGAGAGCAATCGCCGTGGATGGTTCCGCAATGAGGGCCTCACATCCACAGCACTCGTCGACCGAGTGCGCTGGCAACTCGATGCATGGGTGCGTCGGCCCGGTGCCATCACAGCAGCGATCACCACGGTGTCGGTGATCATCACCGACACCGCCGACGATGTGGGTGCATCACAGCGGGCTATGGGGAGGGCGCGGCACCACCGACGATGCGGCCCAGCGCGCAGCCGCTCGCCTCGGTGCCCTGGTGGGACCTGACAGGGTCACCGTGCCCGAGTGGTGCGGTGGCCGACTCACCGGGCAGAGGTTCGCCTGGGTGCCCGCTGCTGCTGCCATGCACGCCGACCCCGATCTGGATCGTGCACGGGTCACCCCCGGCGGCGGCCTCTGGCCCGGTGCGGTGGTGCGCCCTGCCCCGAATTCGGTGCCGGTGCATCCGGTTGCGGTTGAGGTCTGCGGAGCCGACGGTACGCCGGTGATCGTCGGAGGTCGTGGCGATCTCAACATCACTCCGGCCACGGTCCGGTTGGCTGGCAGTGAACATGTGGTGGTGTGGTGGGCGGGGCCGTGGCCGGTGACCGAACGCTGGTGGGAGCCGCGCCGCCGCCGGCTGGCACGACTGCAAGTGGTATTCGACGACGGCACGGCACATCTACTCGCGGTTGAGCGTCGGCGATGGTCGATTGTGGGGAGTTATGCATGATGGGCCACGGTGTCCCCGGGCCGGTCGCGTCCCGGTCCGGTACGGTGCGACGATGAGCTCATTGCTCGACGATGTTCTCGCTGCTCTGGCGGCACACCAGCCGCTCGACAGTGCTGAGGCCGCCTCAATTGAGGCATTTACGCAGCACGTGGCCGACGTGATCGCACGTGGCGCCGACCCGTTCGATCAGGCCACCGATCCGGTGCACATCACTGGGTCAGCCATTGTCGTGGGGAGTCGCGGCACGGTGCTGCTGCACCATCGACGCCTCGACATGTGGCTGCAGCCCGGCGGGCATATCGATCCCGGTGAGACGCCGTGGGCGGCAGCACGCCGTGAGGCGATTGAGGAGACGGGCCTCGACCTCGACCTGCACGAGGGCAGGGTCGAGTTGGTCCATGTCGATGTGCATCCCGGTGGCCGCGGCCATACCCATCTCGACCTGCGGTATCTGATGTCGGGCGATGACGCCGATCCCTCCCCGCCCGAGGGCGAGAGTCAGCAGGTGCACTGGTTCGACTGGCCGTCGGCGATCGAGCGCGCAGGTGATCCACGTCTGGCCGCTCTTCTTGGGCACCTCGCCACCCGTTTCGATCGGTGAACAGGGCCTTGACCAGTATCGAACATATGTTCGAT
>RFST01000175.1 GCA_009923855.1 Actinomycetota bacterium | reverse complement strand
CGGGCGAAGTACTGCTTGCCCTGGTATTCGAACAGATCCACGTGTTCAGTCCTCTCGCTCGTCGAGTTCACGCTCCAACCAGCCGCTGATCTCGCGAAGCGAAGATCCGGGCTGGAAGATCTGGGCCACACCCTGGGAGCGCAGGGCGCGGGCATCGGCATCGGGGATAACCCCTCCGCCGAACACCAAGACGTCGCCGAGGCCACGTTCGGTGAGTTCTGACATCACCCTCGGGAACAGGGTGAGATGGGCGCCTGACAGCAACGACAGACCCACGGCATCAGCGTCTTCTTGCAAGACGGTCTCGGCGATCTGTTCGGGGGTTTGATGCAAGCCCGTGTAAATCACTTCGAATCCATGATCGCGCAGGGCGCGGGTGATCGTCTTTGCTCCACGGTCATGGCCGTCGAGGCCGGGTTTCGCTACGACGACGCGATAGGGACGCTTCACGGGCGCTCACCCTATTCCGCGCAGACCCGAACCCACCAACCGATGTGCGCGCATCGCTAAGCAGCGCCAGAATGTGTGAGTGCGTCCCCCCGAGTTGCGCTCCCCCGTCGCCCGTGCGGTGCTGCCCGTCGCCGGTGGCCTCATCGTGCTCACGCTGATCGCTGGATTCACCTGGGCGATGGCGGCCTACATCTCCTCGGGCGAGGTCGACTCATCGGAGCGTCTCGCACCGTCGGTGTTCACCGTTGGCCAGGTGGAGTACCTGGCGGACATCATCGCCAGCGACGGACCGTTGTTGTTCGCCCAACCGGGCACCGCAGCAGGTGAACGCTCCATCGTCGTGGATCACCGAGGTGATGACCCCGCCACCGGTTGGCGTGTGCGATGGGCATTTCCCGCGGATCGCAGCGATGCGTGCCCTGTCACCCAACAGGTGGGGACCGACACCTTCGTCGATTGCGAGGGGCGTGACATGACTGTCGACGACCTCGCCCTTCCCGATGACGGCGTGCGTCCGGTGGTCTACGACCGCAGCGTGTTGCGCATCGATCTTCGCGGCGTCACCGCCGCGGGCTAACACCCGGCGGTGTTCGCGCCACTGGTGAACTAGCTGCGTTCGACCGCGCCCACGAGGCGTTCCGCGAACGCCTCGGCGTGGGCCGCGATGTGGTTGCGTTTGATCAACAATCCACCGATGACGTCGGCTCCCGTCGCAGCAACGGAGTCGCCCAACTTCTCAAGGCTGCGCCCCGCCTCGAGGGCGTACGTCATGAAGTACGCAACCCGCTTGTCGCGCATGGTCGGAAGGTTGGCGATGTCGCCGGCAGCCCATGGAGCTTGCCCGAACAGGAACAGACCATGGGTCCAGGTGCCGACCAGAACAACATCGGCCTGCTGCACGCTGGCGAGATCGGGGCGCCGGACCTTGGACATTCCGGTGATCGACCACCCCTCCGCGCTGAGGTTCGATGCGATGGCCTCTGCGGCGCGCCAGGTGTTGCCGGTCAGGCTTTCGACGAGAAGTGCTGCCTTCATCGCGCCCTATTCAACCAGATGGGCGCCGACCGAGCGCAGCGAACCGCTGTCCTTTCGCGTCGTACGCACATCAGGCCCTCCGGGTGAGCGGTGCCCAGGCGAGGGCCAGGTTCTTTGTCCCGACGCCCGCGAAATGCACCTCGGCCTGCGCGGTATCCCCGCTACCGGAAATACCGACGATGACACCGTCGCCGAAGGCAGGGTGGCTGACATCGTCGCCGACGGCGAGACCATCGAGGTGCGCGTCAGATCGACTGGGCGCCGACCCGGCCCGCAGCGCGGAATCGACGATGCGGTCACGATGCTCGTCGTCGGTGCGTCCGCCACCACGCCGACGGTACGGCGGGGGTCGCAGATCATCGTCGGGGTCGAAGGTGCGGCGGAAAGAACCCCGGGTCGACTCTGTCGATGAGCGTTGCGCCCCCTCGCCTCGGGCGTCGAGAAGTTCGTCGGGAATCTCATCGAGGAAACGAGATGGTGGGTTGTACTGGGTGGTGCCGAACAGCATGCGGCTCCACGCGTGAGAGATGAACAGTCGGTGCATCGCACGGGTGATGCCGACGTAGGCGAGGCGCCGTTCCTCTTCCATCTCATCGGGATCGGTGAGTGCGCGGTGGTGAGGGAATACGCCCTCTTCCACCCCGATCAGGAACACATTCGGGAACTCCAAGCCCTTTGCGGCGTGCAGGGTCATCAACACCACCCGGTCATCGCCACCGAGCTCATCGGTGTCGGCCACGAGCGAGACCTGCTCGAGGAACTCATCGATGTCGACGAATTCACGGGCGGAACCGACGAGCTCACCGAGATTCTCGAGGCGTCCGTGCGATTCAACGGTGTCGGCATCTTCGAGCTCGCGGAGATACCCCGACCCGTCCAACAGATGCTGCAGAAGGTCGCCGGGGCCCACGGGGTCGTCGGCGGTCATCAATGCCCGGGCCGAATCGATGAGTTCGCAGAACGCATCGAGGCCGTGACGTGCCCGGCCCGACACCTGGGCCTCATCGCAGCGCCGTGCGGCGTCCAAGAAGCCGATGCCGTGGTCGGCGGCGAAACTGTCGAGTCGGGCGATGCTCGCATCGCCGATACCTCGTTTCGGGACACCGAGAGCGCGTTTCACACTGACCTCATCGGCTGGGTTCACCGCGGCGCGCAGATATGCCATGGCATCACGAATCTCGCGACGGTCATAAAAACGCGTGCCACCCACCACCTGATACGGGATGCCCAACCGCATGAAGGCTTCTTCCACGACACGGGACTGGGCATTGGTGCGATACAGCACCGCGGTGTCGTTCCATGCGAGGCCGTGATCGTTGGCCAGCGCACGTACCGACGACGCCACCCACGTTGCCTCGTCACCTTCGTCATTGGCCCAGTAGCGCGCGATGCGATCGCCCGAGCCGAGGTCGGTACGAAGGTTCTTCGCCTGCCGTGCCGCGTTGTTCGCAATGACCGCATTGGCGGCGTCGAGGATGTTCTGTGTGGAGCGGTAGTTCTGCTCCAAGATGATGGTGGTGACATCGTCGAAGGCGTCTTCGAACTGGACGATGTTGCGATGGTCCGCACCGCGGAAGCGGTAGATGCTCTGGTCGCTGTCACCGACCACACATACGTTGTGGGCCGCCATCGGGTCGTCAGCGGCACCAAGGGCCAGCACGATCTCGTTCTGGGCCTGGTTGGTGTCTTGGTATTCGTCGACGAGGAGGTGTTCGAAGCGCTCGCGGTATCGAGCCAGCACATCGGGGCATTCCCGCAGCAGACGCACTGTCTGGCCCAGTAGATCGTCGAAATCCATGGCACCCGCGCGCTCGAGGCGCCGTTGGTATTCAACGTAGATCTCGGCATGGCGTCGCGCAAAGATGTCGCCGGCTCGCTCCACCGCCGCAGCGGGGTCGACCAGTTCGTTTTTCAACAGCGAGATCTGCCCGTGTACCGAACGCGGAGTGAACCGCTTCGCGTCGAGGCCCATATCGCGGATGACATATCCGGTGAGACGCACCGCATCGGCTTGGTCGTAGATCGAGAATGCCTTCGGCCAACCAACACGTTCGGCATCGGTGCGCAAGATCCGCACACACGCGGAGTGGAAGGTGGATACCCACATTGCCTTGACCACCGGGCCGACCAATTCGGCAACCCGGGTGCGCATCTCGTTCGCGGCCTTGTTGGTGAAGGTGATGGCGAGGATGCGCGAGGGGTGCACACCGGTATGCACCAGATGCGCAATGCGATGGGTGAGCACCCGTGTCTTGCCGGACCCTGCACCGGCCACGACGAGCAACGGGCCCTCGGTATGTACAACTGCGTCGTACTGGTCGGGGTTGAGGCCCTCGAGAAATGGGCTGGAGTGGGGGTTCGGCGCCGACATCGGACACCGAGTGTAGGAGCGGGGTCACACAGCGGCCTGCAGGACCTGG
>RFST01000174.1 GCA_009923855.1 Actinomycetota bacterium | reverse complement strand
AGCCGGCACCGACGACCTCCACGACGTCACCGTTGCGGTGCTGGGCCTGACCTTCAAGGCCGGCACCGACGACTTGCGCGACTCACCGGCGTTGGCAGTGATCGGTGAACTGGTCGGCATCGGTGCGACCGTGCGCGGGTATGACCCCACTTGTGTGGGTGAACTCTCCCCGGGCCGTGCGCGCGACCTGGTTCATGTCGAGCGATGTGCATCGGCAGTGGAGGCCGCCCGTGATGCCGATGTGGTGGTGATCGCCACCGAATGGCCCGAGTTCTCCGGCGTGGATATCGCTGCGGTGGCCGGGGCAATGCGCGGCCGCGCACTGGTGGATATGCGCAACCTGCTCGACCCGTCCGCGGTGCGTGCCGCAGGGCTCACCTACGACGGCGTTGGCCGCTCGTGAACGCGACGGGTGCGGCGTTGCCGCGAGGCGGCTGGATCATTGTTGCTGGAGGTTCTGGTTTCATCGGGTCGCATCTGTGCGATCGGCTCCTCGCTGATGGTCATCGGGTGGTGATTGTCGACGATCTCTCCACCGGCCGGGACTCGAATGTTGCGCATCTTGCCGGCCGTGACGATGTGCATGTTCTCACCGCGGATGTGTGCGACCCATCGGTCGTCGACACGATCACCGACATGGTCGACGATCAGATCACTGCGGTGATGCACCTGGCGTCACCGGCGTCACCGCCGGCGTATCTGGCCCGTCCCCTCGCCACCTTGGCTGTGGGCAGCACCGGCACCGCGAATCTGTTGCAGTTGGCTGCGCCCCATCGGGCACGTTTTCTGCTGGCGTCGACCAGTGAGGTGTACGGCGACCCACTTGTGCATCCCCAACCAGAGGGCTACTGGGGCAATGTGAATCCGGTGGGGGAGCGTTCGGTGTACGACGAGGCGAAACGTTTCGCGGAAGCGCTCACCGCTGCGCATCACCGCATTGGCGCCGTGGACACGCGCATCGTGCGCATCTTCAACACCTACGGCCCGCGCATGCAGCCCGATGACGGACGCGTGGTGACCAACCTCGTGCATCAGGCCCGTGCGGGTGAGCCGATGACGGTGTACGGCGACGGATCGCAGACCCGCAGTTTTTGCTACGTCGACGACTTGGTCGGTGGCATTGTGGCGTTGCTCGACTCGGCGGTGACCGGCCCGGTGAACATCGGCAATCCGCACGAGTTCACCATTGCCGAACTCGTTGAGGTGGTGCGAGAGGTCACCGGATCGTCATCGCCGGTCGAGTACCGGCCGTTGCCGTCCGATGATCCGCGTCAGCGCCAACCCGACATCACTCGCGCGCGCACCGAGCTGGGGTGGGAACCCCATGTCGCGCTGCGTGAGGGTTTGGCGCGGATGATCGCCGCGATCGGGTCGTGATGCCTACACTCGCGTGACGTGTGGAGGACGCTGGCCAATCGATCCCGAATGGGTCGTCGTCTTCGCACCGACAGTTTCTCCAACCGTCGTGATGAGTTCCGCTCGCTGTTCCGGCGTTCACGCGAGGTGGTCCTGCTCGCCGCCATCACTGGGGTCGTCACCGGGTTGTTCGTGCGCGGGTTCGAATACCTCGTGGAGCACTCCTATGAATGGGTGGTGGAATCGCCGCGTTGGGTTGGTGCCGTCGCGCCAGTGCTGGGGCTGGTGGCCACGGCGATCATCTTGCGCACCGTGGGTGGTGGCGCATCGCCAGGAACATCAGATGAGTATCTGCGAGCCTTCCACGACTCGGCATATCGCCTGACGCCGCGGGTGTTGGTGGCCCGGGTGGGCGCAGCGGTCACCACCTTGGGTTCGGGTGGGTCGCTCGGGCTTGAAGGACCGTCGCTGTACGGGGGAGCGTCGCTCGGTGCGGAGATTCAGCGCCGTTTGCCGCGACCGTTCCGCGGCAGCGACCACCGCACCCTCTTGGTGGCGGGTGCTGCTGCGGGGGGCCATCTTCAAGGCACCGGCGACCGGTGCGATCTTTGCGCTTGAGGTGCCCTATCGCGATGATCTCGCACGACGCATGTTGCTGCCTGCGCTCGTTGCCAGCGCCACCGGCTATTTCACCTTCGTGTCGCTGTCGGACACGGCGCCGTTGCTGTCGGCAACGGTGATCCCGATTCCACAGTTCGAGATCCGCGACCTGTTCGGTGCGTTGGCCATCGGCGTAGCGTGCGCGATCGGCGCGCGCGCCTTTGCCAAGGTCATCCGGGTGGCCAAGGGCATCTCGGTGCGGTCGTTCCCGGTGCGGCTCGGCCTCGCCACGGTGATGCTCATCTCGCTGTTCGCGCTGTCGTACGAGCTGACCGGCCTCGGTCTCAGCCTCGGCGCCGGTTACGAGGTGTTGCGCGAGTGGTTGTTCATCGAGGCCGATATCGCTGTGTGGTTGCTCATCGCGGTGTTCACCATTCGATGTTTGGCTTCGGCGGCGACCCTGATCGGTGGTGGCGTCGGTGGGGTGTTCATTCCTCTCGTGGTGGGCGGCGCGATCGTCGGTCGTGCTGTTGGTGAGGTGGTGCATCCCGAACGGTTCACGCTGTACACGCTGATCGGCATTGCCGCGTTTTTGGGTGCGGGGTACCGGGTGCCGCTCGCGGCCGTGATGTTCGTTGCCGAGACCACCGGCCGGCCGAATTTCATCGTGCCGGCGCTGTTCGCGGCAGTCGCCGCCGAACTCGTGATGGGCGACCAGTCGATCACCACCTATCAGCGTCGCCCCGGCCAGCTCTGAGCCCCGTTCCCTTCGCCTTGCCACCCGGGGTTCGGCACGGCATGGCTCTGCTGCCAAGATCGCGTGATGAGCGATGTATCCGCACACGACACACCGGTTGCTGTCACGAGTGACCTCCAGGGCACGGTGGTGGCCATCTCGGTGGCCGTGGGTGATGTGGTGGCCGCTGGGCAGGTGCTCGGACTTCTCGAATCGATGAAATTGCACCATGAGATCGTTGCTCCGGTCGGTGGAGAGGTGATGGCGCTCGTTGTTGCCGACGGCGACACTGTTGCTCCCGGCGATGTGCTGGTGCGAATGACCCCGTCGGCCGCTGCGGCCGCCGTGGCCACTCCGGTGGCTGATCGTGGCCCTCGGGGTATGGATCGGCCGGATCTGGCCGAGGTGGTGGAGCGCCATCGGGCGGGGTCCGATGCTGCGCGCCCTGATGCGGTGGCGCGGCGCCGTGAACGTGGCCGTCGTACCGCCCGGGAGAACGTTGCCGATCTGATCGATGCGGGGTCGTTGGTGGAGTACGGGCCGCTCGCGGTGGCAGCCCAGCGTCGCCGTCGGGATCTGGACGACCTGAGAGCCAACACCCCCGCCGATGGTCTTGTTGGTGGCGTGGCGTCGGTGAACGGCGACCTCTTCGATGCCGAGGCCGCCCGGTGCGTGGTGATGTCGTACGACTACACGGTGCTTGCCGGCACTCAGGGTCATGTGAACCACCGCAAGAAGGACCGTCTGTTCGAAGTAGCCGAGCAGTTGGGTGCGCCGGTGGTGTTCTTCACCGAAGGTGGTGGGGGACGCCCGGGTGACACCGATACCGGTGGGGTGACCGGGCTGGATTGTCTCGCGTTCATGTGGTGGGGTCGACTGTCGGGAACGGTGCCGACCGTGGGGGTGAATGCCGGCTACTGCTTTGCGGGTAACGCGGCGATCCTCGGATGCTGCGATGTGGTGATCGCTACCCGGGATTCGAATATCGGTATGGGTGGGCCCGCGATGATTGAGGGCGGTGGCCTTGGGGTGGTGGAACCCACTGCGATCGGGCCGATCGATGTGCAGGGAACGAATGGTGTGGTCGACATCGTGGTCGACGACGAGGCCGCAGCTGTTGCGATGGCCAAGAGGTACCTGTCGTACTTCCAGGGAACGGTGACCCAGTGGGAAGCGCCTGACGCCAGCGCACTACGCGATGTGGTGCCCGTGGATCGATTGCGGGCCTACGACGTACGCGATGC
>RFST01000173.1 GCA_009923855.1 Actinomycetota bacterium | reverse complement strand
GAAGTGAAAGAGGTGCTGCAATCGCTCACTCCCCAGGAGTGGGCGATGCCGAGCGGTTGTTCTGGGTGGAGTGTGCGTGATCTTGTCGCGCACATGAGTTCGAATTACGCCGAGATCATCCAGCCATCACCTCCACCGGCAGAACCACTCGACCTTCCGGCTGAGGCGATGATGGATCTTCTCGTGGATGCGCGGGCCGGATGGACGGATCAGCAGGTGCTTGATGAGTACCTGCAGTTCTGCGACGCGGCACTTGCTGCCTTCGCGGCGATGCAAGACGAGCCAGTGGCGTCGACGGTGATTCCACTCGCTGATTTGGGCGAGTACCCAACACATCAGCTAGCTGACGCATTCGCATTCGACCACTACTGTCATCTACGCGTTGACCTGTTGGCGCCTCATGGTCCGATCGAACGATCAGTCTCAACCGCTGACGATGAGCTCCTCGGGCCGGCTGTCGGCTGGATGCTCACCGGCCTACCGAAGATGCAGCCCAACCTCCACAACGACCTTCATGGTGTTATACGTCTCAACCTCACCGGACCTGGTGGCGGTACATGGGACATTGCTCGGGTAGGCGACGGCATCGTGGTGTCGTCGCCATCAGGAGACCCCGGTTGCACGGTCACCTCCAGCGCTCATGACTTCGTTATCTGGGGAACGGCTCGGGCACCGTGGCGTGACATGTGCACCGTCGATGGTGACACCGCGATTGCCGCGGCGTTCCTCGACGCGCTCAACATCATCTGAGCACCGTCGCAGCAGTTGTCAACCGCCGCGCTGTTGGCGGGCCAACTCCGCGAACGACACATCCCGATCCACCCGTGGTTCACCGGGAAGGCCGAGTACGCGCTCGCCCACGATGTTGCGCTGAATCTCGTCGCTGCCACCGGCGATGCGATAGCCGGGTGCTCCGAGAACATGCTCGTTCCAGGCGAATGTTCCCCATTCACCCGTATCAGCTGTCAGGGACGCACCTAAGAGCCTGCTGGCCACTGCGCTGGTGTGGGCCATCTCAATGGTCCACATGAGCTTCGTAATGGAACCACCCGGACCCGAGGATCCGGTGGCCTTCGCGCGCGCTGCGGCACCTGCACGCACCCACTCGCGTACCCGCCGCATGGTGTACGACCGTGCCAGATCCTGACGAATCTGGGGGTCATCAGTGCGCCCCACATGGCGCGCCAACATCACCAGTTCGTCGTAGCCGCCGCCACGGCTGCTGCCACCTGACGACGAGCGCTCATGCCCGAGCACGGTGAGGGCAACCTTCCAGCCCATACCGACCTCACCAACACGCATCTCGTCGCTGATGCGCACACCCGACATGAACACCTCATTGAATGACGCACCGCCCGACATCTGTTGGATGGGCCGCACCTCCACACCGGGTGCATCGAGGGGAATCAGGAAGGCTGTCATGCCTGCGTGCTTGGCGACATCGACATCGGTGCGGCAGATTGCGAAGCCGTATTGGGAGATACGCGCCGTCGAGGTCCACACTTTCTGACCGTCGATCACCCATTCGTCACCGTCGCGAACCGCGCGACATGACAGTCCGGCGAGGTCGCTGCCCGCACCCGGTTCGGAGAACAGCTGACAGCAGAACTCGTCGAGTTGGAAGAAACGTCGGCACCACATCTCGCGCTGCGCCTCATCACCGAACTCTTCGATGGTGGGAGCGATCAATTTCGAGGTGACCGAGATGATCTCGTGGTCGCGGGGCACATCGAATTGAGCTTCGACCTCTTTGAACGCGGCATCATGAGCCTTGGTCAGCCCGAGGCCTCCCCATGCCGGGTCGATGGCGATCGCACCAAAGCCGGCGGCCACCTTGGTGTGATGCCAGGCCTTGTATTTGCCGACGTGTTCGATCTCTTCGGCATCGGAGACATCGTGGAACACCGTGACTGAGAACTCGCCTTCGCCCCAGCGCTGGGTGGTGGTGTCGGCGGTGCGATACGACGCCTGCGACTCCAACCACTGCCGCGCGCGTTCACGGAATTCGGCGACTGACTCCATCTTTCGGCCTTCCTGACGGGGGTTCGGAACACCGAGACGCTAACCCACACCCACAGCACACGCCCCATTCGTTCTCCGACTCGCAGACGATGACGGACAGCGTGTCAAACTCCCCGCAGGTCTGGGATCGGGGGCACAACAGATGAGTGGTGGAGTTCATGACGGCCGGGTGGCGATTGTCACCGGAGGAGCATCGGGTATCGGCCGTGCCGCTGTGGACGCGCTCGTTGCCGGTGGCGCGCGGGTGGTCGCTGTTGACCTGCAGGTAGACGGCGTCTCCGAGAGCGATGACATTGCAGTTCTGGCCGGCGACGTCACCGACCCCGACACCAACGCCGCAGCGGTGGCAGTCGCGATGGAGCGTTTCGGTCGTCTCGATGCCGTGGCGTTCAACGCCGGCGTGCCGATGAGCGGTGACCTCTTGGATCTTCCGATCGAGCAGTTCGACCGCTGTCTTGAGGTGAACGTACGCGCCGTCGTGATTGGACTGCGCGCAGTGGTGCCTGCTCTGCGTGCCGGCGGGGGTGGGCGGATCACCGTCACCGCATCCACCTCGGGTATTGCCGGCGACCCGAACATGTGGCCCTACAACACGGCCAAGGCGGCCGCGATCAACCTGGTGCGCGGTGCGGCTCTTGAATTGGCCCGCGATGCCATCACGGTCAACGCTGTCTGCCCGGGCCCGACCGAGACGGGCATGACCGCGGGGATCTCCGCCCTACCCGAGCGCTACGAGGGTCTGCGACGTGCGGTCCCGCTGCAACGCTGGGGCCAAGCCGCCGAGGTGGCTGCGGCCATCGATTTTCTGTTGTCGCCCGCTGCCAGTTTCATCACCGGCGCCGTCCTGCCCGTCGATGGCGGGATCGGGGCGAGCACCGGACAGTTCACACCCCATCCACTCACCACATGATCTGAGGAGATCCGATGACCGACCATCCCGAGAACTACGAAGACGTCACCGTCTACGACCTGGAAGCCGACGCCGAAGAGGAGTTGCTGCTCGCCCATAACGAGTGCACCTTCATCTGGTCGAACAAGGAGGGCTGGCCCGTCGGGGTCATCATGTCGTACGTATGGCGCGACGGAAAGTTCTGGCTCACCGCGTCGGGCCAACGCGCCCGCATCGCCGCTGTGCGCCGCGACCCCCGGGTGTGCATTGTGGTCACGTCCACCGGCTCGCCGATTCCACGCAACCGCACCGTCACATGGAAGGGCACGTGCGTCGTGCACGACAGCCCCGAGATCAAGGAATGGTTCTACCCCGAACTGGCCGAGGCTCTGCAGGGGCATAGCCCCGAGCGCCGTGACGCCTTCGCTGAGTTCCTCGATTCACCACGTCGCGTGGTGCTGGAGGTGACGCCGACGCAGCGCATCGGCTATGACGGATGGAAGATGGGTAAAGCCACCAGCGAGTGGATGAAAGCGCGTGCCGAACGCGAGGAGGAAACGTCATGAAGAAACTGGGATTGAGCGCCGATGAGGTGTTGACCACCACGCGAGCGGTACGCAAGCGATTGGACTTTGACACGCCGGTGGAGCCCGAGGTCATCACCGAGTGCATCGAGATCGCCCATCAGGCACCGACTGGGTCGAACATGCAGGGCTGGCGGTGGATGATCATCGACGATCCGGCGAAGAAGGCCGCCATCGCCGACTTCTACCGGTCGAACTACTACCCCTACACCCAGGCCAAGGACCGTACCGATATGGACGACCAGGGTGCGCGTATCTTGTCGTCGTCGCAGTACCTGGCCGAGCGTTTCCAGGATGTACCGGTGATGGTCATTCCATTGATCGCCGGCCGTCTCGATGAGGGCACGTCGACGTTCACGCAGGCATCCGCCTGGGGTTCGCTACTGCCAGCCGTGTGGAACTTCATGCTCGCGCTGCGCGAGCATGAAGTTCCACACGGCTGGCAGT
>RFST01000172.1 GCA_009923855.1 Actinomycetota bacterium | reverse complement strand
CCCATCGGTGGCCTCAGCCAGATCGACGACCGTGTTCTCGATGACCACCGATGCGCGGCCGGCGACATTGGCAAACCTCATGACACCACGTGTATCAGGTGTGCTGAGTTGGGCGCGCACCGCGATTGGTGCGGCCCTGGGCCTTGGGTCCATTACGGCGGGGGCCATCTTGACGCGGGCCGCCCTGACGGGAGTCGCCCTGTCGCTGTGCATCCTGACGAGGCCCACCCTGGGACGAACGACGCGGACCGCCCTTTGAGTTCTTCGGGCCCTTACCGCCCTTGTTGCGTGGCGCTCCCTTGCCCTTCGGAGCAGGGGAATGCGCAGGCGCCGGAGTGGGTGCAGGGCTGTAGTTCTGATACGCCGACAGCGCCGACGGATCTGCCGCGGTCACTTCGGCCTCGATCCCGACCTCGCGTTGCATACGCCGTGCGGACCGCTTGCCATTCGGCTCGATGAACGACAGCACCACACCGCCGCGGCCCGCACGCGCGGTGCGACCGGACCGGTGGATGTAGGCCTTGTGGTCTTCGGGCACATCGAAATGCACCACGCAGGCCACACCGTCGACGTGGATACCGCGTGCCGCCACATCGGTGGCGATGAGCGCGTGTGCGTGACCGTTGGTGAAATCGGCGAGAGCGCGGGTGCGCTGCTGCTGGCTGCGCCCACCGTGAATCGCCACAGCGATCACATTGTTGCGTTCCAACTGCTTTGCGAGCCGGTCTGCGCCGTGACGGGTGCGGCAAAACACGATGGCCGGCCAGGTGCTGCGCAGCACCTCTGACAACACGCCGAGGCGTTCGTCGCGGCCAAGGGTCCAGAACAGGTGCTCGGCGGGCACGGTGTCGGCATCGTCAACCGATACCTCATGGCGCACCGGGTCGTTCTGGTACTCGGCAACAAGACGTCCAACGTCGCCATCAAGGGTTGCCGAGAACAACACGGTCTGCTGACGCGATGTTGTCGCATCGAGAATGCGCCGCACGGCGGGCATGAAACCCATGTCGGCCATACGGTCGGCCTCGTCGATGACCACGCGTTCCACCTCGTTGAGGCGGACGATGCCCTGTTCCATCAAGTCTTCGAGGCGACCGGGGCATGCCACCAAAATGTCGACGCCGCGTTTCAATGCGGCAATCTGCTTGCCGTAGCCAACGCCGCCATAGACCGGCTCGACGGTTGTGCGACCCGAGAGGGTGGACATCTCGTCGGCGATCTGGTCGGCCAGTTCGCGGGTGGGGGAGAGCACGAGAGCTCGTGGATGATGCGCACGGCCACGCTCGGTGAGCGCCACCAACGGCACACCAAATGCGAGGGTCTTGCCCGAACCAGTGGGTGCGGCACCGCACACATCGCGGCCCGCCAAGGTGTCGGCAATGGTGGCGGCCTGAATTTCGAACGGTCGTTCGATACCGCGTCGCGCGAGCGCATTGCATACGAACTCGGGCACTCCGAGGTCGGCGAAGGTTGTGGAGGCGACAGCCTCTGGGGTCATGGTCATGGAAGGGTCTCCGTCTCTGCACACCGAACACGGTGGCGTGTGGGTTCAGTTAGCGCATGAGCACAGCGTGCGATGCGGGCTGGGGGTGGCTCACGATGACCGGAGGAACCACATCCCGCTCGGCGAACCCACCGTACGGAAGACCCGAACGGCAAACGCACCGTAACAGCGGGTGAGCGGAAACGGGCGTGACTGCTGTCGCTGTCAATCGGGTACCCCGTTCGCCTAGGGTGCGCAGATGGAGACCGATACGGATCTGTTGCGTGAACTCGACGGCGATGTCGAACAACTACTTGAGCGGCATATCGAACGCTCGCGTGAATGGTTTCCCCATGAGTACGTTCCGTACGAACGTGGTCGGGCACACCGTGACGGGTCGTGGAGCGAGGGCGATACCGACCTCGGTGGCGCGCAGATCGACGACGCCGTGCGGTCATCGCTCATCGTGAACCTGCTCACCGAGGACAACCTGCCGTACTACTTCCGCACCGTTGAAGGCACCCTTGGCCGTGACGGCGCATGGGGTGAGTGGGTGCGCCGTTGGACCGCCGAAGAAGGTCGGCACTCCATGGCGATCTACGGCTACCTCATGACCACCCGTGCCGTCGACCCGGTGGCGCTCGAACGTGATCGCATGGCTCAGGTCAGTTCCGGTCAGGTGCCCGAACCTGAATCGGTGTGTGATGCCTTGGTGTATCTGTCGCTGCAGGAACTGGCGACGCGAATCGCGCACCGCACCACCGGCGCGATGATCGGCGATCCTGCCGGCCATGACGTGATGAGTCGCGTGGCGGCCGATGAGAACCTGCATCACCTCTTCTACCGTGATCTCGCAACCGCGGCCTTCGCCGTAGTGCCCGATCAGATGATGGCTGCGGTGTTGCGTCAGGTCACCAGTTTCGAGATGCCCGGTGTGGGCATCCGCGACTTCGCGGCCCACGCTCGTCGCATTGCCACTGCCGGTATCTACGACCTGGCGATTCACCACCAACAGATTCTGGTGCCGGTGCTCCTGCACCAATGGGCTGTCGACAAGATGTCGGGCCTCGGCGACGTGGGAAGCCGGGCACGCGACGCCGTGATGTCACGACTGGATCGCAGTGCACGAGTTGCCGAGCGTCTAATGGAACGCCGCCACGCCGCGATCGCGCCTGCCTGATCGCGCACCTGCACGCAACCGCATTCGCTTCGGTCGGGCGCGGAGATGTCCGCACATGTACGGTGCCGCTCCATGACCTATGGACACGACACCACCACGGACGAAGTACTTGACGGCATCGATCTGAGCGGGCGACGAGCACTTGTCACTGGCGCATCCAGTGGGCTTGGTACCGAGACGGTGCGAGCCCTCGCCGCAAAGGGGTGCGCGGTCACGTTCACCGCACGTGACCTCGACAAGGGTCAGGCCGTGGTCGACCAAGTACGTGCCGCGACCGGTAATGACGATGTGGAGATGATGTCGCTGGAATTGGCATCGATGGCCGATGTGCGCCGCTTTGCCGATGAGTACCTGGCACGTCACAGCCAGATGGACATGTTGATCAACAATGCCGGCATCATGGCGTGCCCTCAGGGCACCACGCAGGACGGGTTCGAGCTGCAGTTCGGCACCAATCATCTCGGTCATTTCCTGATGACGGTACTGATCGCACCAGCACTGCTGGCTGCCGACTCGTCGCGGATCGTCGCGTTGAGTTCACGGGCCCATCATCGTTCACCGATGCGTTTTGACGACCCGTGGTTCTCCGATGGGTCCTACGAGAAGTGGACCGCATACGGCCAGTCGAAGACGGCCAACATCTTGTTCGCCGTGGAATTGCAACGCCGGCTCGCTGGGCAAGGCGTTGAAGCGTTCGCTGTGCATCCCGGGGTGATCATCACCGAACTTGGCCGCCACCTCACCGAAGACGACATTGCCGCCGCAACTGCTGCTGCACCCGGTGGCGTGTTGCGGACCAAGACCTACGAAGCCGGCGCTGCAACCTCGGTGTACGCCGCCACAGCCGCTGAACTTGCCGGTCGCGGTGGTTGCTACCTCGAGGATTGCGGCATTGCCGAAGTGGATGAGACCAGTTCCGAGCATGGCGTGCGGCCCTACGCGTTGGATACCGACTCGGCCGAGCGTCTGTGGGCGATGTCGGTAGACCTCGTCGGCGCCGACCTGCCCGGCTGACACCACAACGGATATCAGCCGGGCGGGGATCTTCAGCGACGTCGTGCCGCGGCGCGGCGAGCGGCTGCTCCCACACCGATCAGGATGAGCGCCGGGGTCAGCAGCAATGATGCGCCCGTGGTGGGCAGTGAACCGGTGTTGGTGTTGCTGCTGGTGGGTGCTTCAGTCTGAGCGGTGACCGAGGCAGGGGCCTCGACGGTGGTGTTGGCCGGAGTGATGGCTGGGGCCACAGTGGTCGCTGGCTGCAACATCGGCATCTCGGGAGCCGGCACGTCGGCGG
>RFST01000171.1 GCA_009923855.1 Actinomycetota bacterium | reverse complement strand
CATCGACTCGCGAATCTCGTTGAGGCGAATCGCATAGCGGTCGAAAGCGTCGCCGTATGTGCCGACCACTACGTCGAAGTCGACGTCGTCGTAATGCAGGTAGGGCTGATCGCGTCGCAGGTCCCACTCCACACCGGTCGATCGCAGGATCGGGCCCGTGGCGCCGAGAGCCAGAGCCTCGGTCGGGGTGATCACGCCCACACCCTGGAGACGTTCGCGCCAGATCGGCTGGCCGGTCATCAAGATGTCGTACTCCTCCAGACGTTCGGGGAGCATGTCGAGTAGACGCAGCACGTCGTCACGCCACCCGGCCGGCAGGTCTGCAGCAAGGCCGCCGGGGCGCACGAAGTTGTGGTTCATCCGCAAGCCGGTGACCTTCTGGAAGAAACGCAGGACCTCTTCGCGCTCTCGCCAGCCGTAGATCATCATCGACACAGCACCAAGGTCCATGCCATTGGTTGCCATGAAGAGCAGATGGCTGCTCATGCGGTTCAATTCCGACAACAGCATGCGCATCCACACGGCGCGTTCGGGAATGTCGCCGTCGATGCCCAACAGCTTCTCGGTGGCCATCGAGAAGACGAGTTCGTTGTTGAGCGGGCTCAGGTAGTCCATGCGGGTGACGTTGGTGCCACCCTGCATGAATGTGAGTTGCTCTCCGGTCTTCTCCATGCCGGTATGGAGGTAGCCGATGATCGGCTTGCACCGCAGCACCGTCTCGCCTTTGAGTTCCAACATCAGGCGCAGCACCCCGTGGGTGGAGGGGTGCTGAGGACCCATGTTGATGACCATTGTCTGGTCTTCGTCACCGTCGTCGGGGAGTTCGCCGAGTTTGGCGGCTTCGGCTTCGCTGAGGCGCAACACCGAACCGAGTTCGCGCATCAGTTCACGCGCGGTGATCTCCGAGCGTGGCCGCATCTCCTGATGCCCTTCGGTGGCCAGGGTGCTCATGTGGGTGCTCCCTTGAACTGCACCGGGATCGCTCCTGCGCCATAGTCCTTGCGCAACGGGTGCCCGTCCCAGTCTTCGGGCATCAAGATGCGTGACGGGTCGGGATGGCCGTCGAAGCTCACACCGAACATGTCGTAGGTTTCGCGCTCCATCGCCTCGGTTCCCGGATGCACGTCGAACAATGAATCGAGACGTGCGTCGCTTTCGGGAACCTGTACCCGCAACCGGATACGACGGCGGTTGGACATGTCCAGCAGGTTCGCCACCACTTCGAATCGTTCCGGTGCAACACCGCTGGGAAGTTCTCGATCCATGAATCGCGAATAGTCAACCCCGGTGAGGTCGACACACATTGCGTAGCCGTCGTCGGCCAACAGTTTCACCACCTCGACCCAACGGTCGCGGCTCACATGCAACACGTCCTGACCGCGGCTGTCGGTCAGTGGGCAGCCGTGCAGTTCCTGCACGGCGGTGGGATCAGCGGCGTCGTCGCTGTCCACTGTGGCTGTGTCCTGGGGGGTGTCGGACATGTCAGCGGCTCCCGAGCAGAACCGGTATCGATGTCGGTTCGATTTCTTCGACGTGGATTCCCGCACCCTGGCCGTCACGCCGGCGGCGCATAATCTCGCCGTCTTCAATCAAGGTGTGCAGGGTTTCGATGGCGTGGATGAGCGTTTCCGGGGTTGGGGGACACCCGGGCGCGTACACGTCGACGGGTACCACCTGGTCAACACCTTGGACGATCGCGTAGTTGTTGAACATGCCGCCGCTGGAGGCGCACACACCCATGGAGATCACCCACTTGGGCTCCATCATCTGGTCGTAGACCTGACGCAGAACGGGGGCCATCTTCTGCGACACCCGACCGGCAACGATCATGATGTCGGCCTGACGCGGCGACGCCCGGAAGACCTCCATACCGAAACGGGAGATGTCATAGTGAGCGGCTCCAGTGGCCATCATCTCGATCGCACAGCAGGCCAAACCGAACGACGCCGGCCACGACGACCGCGATCTCGCCCATTTCACCAGGTCTTCGATGCGCCCGGTGATCACATTGTGGCTGAGCCCGCCGAGTCCGTCGTCGAGCACATCATTCACGAGTCCCATCGTCGTCTCCTGTCGCTCAGGCAGCCTCGCCGGCGCCGACCCGACCCTCGGTGCCAACTCGGCGGATCGTCGACGAGGAATTGCGGTTCGGTGACACCATCTCTGCGTCACCGCTCAAGTCACGGTATGTCTGCAGCGGACCCCAGTCGAGGCCACCGCGTGCCACCTCGTATACGAAGGTGAGAAAGAACACCACGGAGAAACCGAGGATTGCCCAGAAGCCAAACGCTCCGAGCGTGCCCCGCTCCACCGCATACGGGTACAAGAAGATGATTTCGATGTCGAACATGATGAACAACATCGCCACCACGTAGAACGACACCGGAAAGCGTTCCGGAGGCTCACGACTGGGAATGATGCCGCATTCGTACGGCGCTTCTTTTGCCACCGACGGCCGGCGCGGGGCCAGCAACCGGGATGCCGCGAAACTGATCGCACCGAAGCCGATCGCGAGGATCAACAGGACGGCGACGGGGAGGTACTGCGACATTCGTTGGGGATCCTGAGTATCAACTGGTGCTTTGCGCCAGCGCCTTGCGCTCGAGGTTCTCGGCTACGAAACGGTCGCGGCGGTGAAGCATCCAGCACAGGGCGAGGAACACGATGGTGGAACCGATGGTGATCATCGCCGCCGGTTCACGGCGTGAGCCGAGGTCGCGGATCATATACACGTACTGACGCTCTCGCGTCTCGTCGATTTCTGGTGCCGACGGTGCACGACCCGGTTCTTCGCGCAAGGGCAGATACGGGGCCACTTCCACGACCGTGTAATACGGCTTATGGAAGAACGCGATCTGGTCGAGTGCATCCTGTCCGAAGATCTTCGGGTAGGCCTCGCCACCGATCTCGTACACATGAGTCACATCGAACTCGCCAGCGGCGAAGGCGCCCTCTTCTTCGAGATACACGGTCGCAGATGCTTCTGCCTGACCGAAGGCCGGCTCCGACTCACCGACGATCCGCCATCCCTCATCGACGAAGCGCTCGGTCACATGATCGGCGATCGTGATGTTCGACATCGACGGGTCAACGTCGAGTCGGGCTTCGAGCACGCCGGCCTGATTCAGTGCGTCGGCGTCTTGGATCACCGTGCGTCCGGGCACCTGCTGCCATGACGGGTCTTCACCCTTCAAGCCGATGCCGTAGATCCACCAGATGGCACCCATCAGGGCCATCCAGCCGGCCAGACCACACAGCGCGACTAGGAAGCCGAGCCGAGCGCCCATGTTGGTGCCGAGGATCAGATACACCGACCCCATGAAGGCGACGGTGCCGAGAATGACGGTCAGTAGACCGCGCAGTTCGGGTTCCCACCCGATGGCCAACAGTGCTCCCAGCATCACAACCCCCGCACGTATTCGACGATGGCAGTGATTTGCTCATCGGTGAGCATCGTGCCGAAACCTGGCATGCGACCACTGCCTTGACCCTGGATCCCGTACTTCTTGCCGTACTGCGATCCGTTCTTGATGAACGAGATCATCTCGTCTTCGTTCGGGAACACTGTGTTGGCCTTGCCGCCGGTGAGGTTCCAACCGAAACCACCCTGACCGGTGACACCGGGCTCGCCCCAGCTCCATCCAGGTGTGTGGCAACGCGCACAGCTGTAGGCGCCAGAGTTCAGATCTAGGTTGAACAGCGCCTCGCCGTACGAGTCGTAGGTGCCGTCATCAACGAGTTGCCATGCGCGCGTGTCGATATCGCTTTGGATGTCGGCGGGCAGATTGCCCGACGGGCATGAACGCGGATCGTCTTCACCCACGCCACAGTTCTCACGGGGTATCTGAATCGACCAGAGATAGGAGATCAGCGTGTCGATCTGCTGGGAGTTCATCGGCCCACCGCCTTCGACGCCCCATGGGCTCATCGGGCTGAACGGGCGGCCGTACACCAAAATGAACCGCACCTCGTCCTC
>RFST01000018.1 GCA_009923855.1 Actinomycetota bacterium | reverse complement strand
GAGGCGTTCTTGCCGATCATCGACGCAGCCGAGGCGGCCTATGTGGGCAGCCCCGACGAGGTCGGCCCGTTACTGAACGCGCTGCTCGTCGAGTTGAAGAAACTCGGTCTCGAATCCCTCGACATTGCAGGGTCGGTCTTCGACCCGACCACCGCTGAAGCCGTTGCCCACGAACCCGGCGACGGTGGAGAGGTAGTTGTGGCCGAGGTCCTACGTAGTGGCTACCTCTGGAAGGGCCGCACGTTGCGTCCGGCGATGGTGCGCACCCGCGACTGATCGATGACGGCCACGGTGCCATCGTCGATACCCACGCGCATGGCATTCATCACGAGTGGGGCCGGCGATAACGACCAGAATCGATATGAACCGAGGCGAAGGAGGTGACCGACGATGACAGCACAGCGTGAGTGGTTCGACACCGACTACTACAAGGTGCTGGGTGTGTCGTCGGATGCCTCGGCCAAGGACATCACGAAGGCCTATCGCAAACTCGCGCGCGAGTTTCACCCCGACAAGAACCCGGGCAATGCCGAGGCGGAGGCACGGTTCAAAGAGGTGTCGTCGGCATACGACGTGCTCGGTGACGAGACCAAGCGGTCCGAATACGACGAGGTGCGCCGACTCGGCCCCGGGGGGGCCGGCTTCAGTTTCGATCCCGGCGACATGTCGGGTTTCGCCGACCTGTTCGGCCAGATGTTCTCACCCGGTGGCCGTTCCCGCTCCGGGGGCGGTGTGGGCCCGCGACGCGGTGCCGACCAGCAGGCCCGTCTCACCTTGACCTTTGCCGATGCCGTGCATGGCGTCACCACTACCATCAGCGTGCGCGGCGACGGCCCCTGCACCGCGTGTTCGGGCACCGGGGCCGCACCGGGCACCAGCCCACGTACCTGTGGCACATGTGGCGGGCGTGGTCAGGTCGAAGACAACCAGGGTCCGTTCTCGTTCGCGTCGCCGTGCCGGTCGTGCGGTGGCCGTGGGCGCCTGGTCGACACCCCATGTGGCACCTGCCAGGGTGCGGGCGTGGCGGCACACCAACGCGATGTGCAGGTGCGTATCCCCTCGGGTGTCGCCGACGGCCAGACCATTCGCCTGAAGGGCCGCGGTGCCCCGGGACGCAATGGCGGCCCCGCAGGCGATCTGTTGGTGGATCTCAACGTGTTGCCGCATGAGCGGTTCTCGCGTTCGGGCGACAACTTGTTGGTCAGCGTGCCCATCACCTACCCCGAGGCGGTGCTTGGTGGAGAGATCGAAGTGCCCACGCTGGAAGGGGGCACGGTGCGGTTGCGGTTGCGCCCCGGAACCCAGAGCGGATCGCGACACCGCGTGAGCGGTCGCGGTGTGAGCGTGCGCCGTCGCGGCGCCACCGCCACCGGCGACTTGATCGTGCAGGTGCAGGTGCAGGTGCCGTCCAATCCAACACCCGCCGAGCGTGCGGCGATCGAGGCCTTGGCGGCAGCGACTACGGTGAATCCACGAACGGGAGGTGCGATGCATCAACCCGCTACGCCACCAACCGATACCGCGCACGAGACTCCTCACACCGATGCCGCAGATGTGGCACCTGATGAGGGATCACCCACCGACTGATCACCCGATGCCATCACAGGACACCCGATGAACTCTCGAAGCCCACATCAGGCCGTGTATGTCATCTCGGTCGCTGCAGAACTTGCAGGCATGCATCCCCAGACCCTGCGGATCTACGAACGCCGTGGGCTGGTGAATCCGGCACGCACCCAAGGTGGCAACCGCCGGTACAGCGACAACGACATCGCGCTGCTGCGTCGCATTGCTGACCTTGCCGATGAGGGAATGAACCTCGAAGGAATTCGTCGGGTCATGGAGCTCGAAGCCGAGGTGGCCGAACTGCGTTCGCGTCTCGCTGTGGAGCAACGACGCGCCGATCAGGCCGAGACAGAAGCAGAGCGGCGCCAACGCCGTGATTTGGTGCCGTTACGTCAGACAGTGGCCATCTTCGGCGAGCGCCCGCGCTTTCCCGGTCGCTGACACTCCTGCGCCGGCACGTCGTTCATGACATGACGCTGGCGACACGGCGCCGATGGTCGGAGTCGATGAGGTGACCGATGTCGGCGATGTAACCGATGTTGTCTACGACGGATCGTGACGTCGGATCGACACCTGATGGCCTTTTGAGGTGCGACACGCACCCGTAGTCACGTCGAATCGCCACCCGTGCAGGGTGCACACCAGATCGTCGCCATCGATTTCACCGAAGATCGACAGGTCGGCGTCGCGGTGCGGGCAACGACGCTGCACCGTGTACGGGCCGATCACGATCTCTTCGCCATCACTGTCGGCGCCCGCGGCACGACGACGCGCTTCGGCCTCGGTGCGGGCCATCCGCTCAATCGACAGGCTCTTCAAGAAGTTGTAGACGAACTCGTTGTAGGGCCCTGCCCGCCACGCGCGGAAGCGGCACGACAACAACAGTGAGTTCGACCAGTCCACCGCCCGATCAGCCACCACGCACTCGAGGAGATCGCGGGGAATATCGAAACGGAACGCCGGTGTGAGGTCGGCTGCGGCGGCGTCGTCAGCGTCGAACACGCGAGCCGACATGGGGTCGACGATGATCGTGACGTCCACGCGTTCATCGGCGCCGGTGACCACCATGGCACGCAGCGCGATGGGTGCTCCGATACCGGCACAGACCGTGGGTGCGCGTCGCATCAGCGGTTCCCACCAGTCGGCCAGTGTGGCCACCAGATCAGTGCCCGGCCGTGGCCAGGCCGCACGTTCGGCCGCCAGCCACTCGTCCCAGTCGGCCCGGTACGCGGCCAAGTAGGTGTCCTTGTCGGTGAAGATCGCATCGATGTCGTCATCGGACATCGGGTGGGTCACGGTTGCCGGCGTGCCGGGAGAGGCCACCTCGATACAGGTGCCGGGCACCGCGATGATGCCGTTGCGTCCGGCCGCAGCGAGACGTTCTTGGAACCAGCGCTGATCCGGGAAGATGCTGGACTCGTCGCCGGTGACCATATTGAGATGTGCGAGATCATCATCGAGGAACACCGGTGGCCCCGCACTCGGCACCACAGCCGACGCGTTGATGGCCTCGACATAGCGCATCGCGCGTGATCCTTGGCTGTCGACCTTGGCCGCGCATTGGCGCTGCATCTCATCGGGGTCGAGGTCGTACACCATCGGATACCAGATCGCGCCCGAGTACTGCAGCCAGTGCAGATCCACCGGCCCGTGACCGGCGAGGGCACCAAGGTCGGTGGTGCGACAGTCGTTCTGATTCACCAGTCGGCCGGTGGCATCGGCGATCACGATGGCCGAGTCGCCACCGGGCCCATCGGTGATGGAGGTCTCCACGTGGATGGCCACCTGCACCCCGTCGAAGACTTCACACTCGACCCCATCGCGGGTGTGGATGAACTCGGTGAACCCCAGTTCGGCCATCGTGCGACGCTGTTCATCGGTGGGGTAGTCGGGCAGCAGCACGCCGATATCGCGTCGCAGGTGCCGGCGTAGCCAGGGTGCGTCGTGATGGTCACCGTGCAGGTGCGAGACGTAGAGCAGGTCAGCTGATTCGATGCGTGCGATCAGATCGTCATCGAGTTGGTCGTTGCGTGGGAACGGGAACCACGAACCGAAGAAGGCCGGGTGGAACCACGGGTCGCACAGAATCGAACCCCCGGTGGTCTCCACCAAGATGCCGGCGTGGCCGATGGAGGTGGCGCGCACGACGAGGAATCAGGCCACAGGTGGATCGGTGGACTGCTGGCCACCACGCGACACATGTTCGGTCCAGCGGGTGCCGTCCCAGTACCGCAGTTCGAAACGACTCGATGGGTCGGGGTACCAGCCAGCGGGCACAGCATCAGCGGGTGCTGGTGCCGGTGCCGGTGCCGGTGCAGCAGCGGCCATGGGCTCGGCTGCGGGTGCAGGCGCGGGTGCTGGCGCCGGAGCATCCACCACCGGTGTTGCGGCTGCCGTTGCGGCAACGGCAGCAGTTGCGGCCGTGGCAGTGGTGGCGGTGTCAGATGATGCACCGGTGGCGGGCCGCGACAGGTAGGCCACGATCACGGTGCCCGCGGGAACAATCTGCACGACCGACCATCCGTCGGCAGCCTGGGCGTTGAGTGCGTCGCTGAGGGTCGCCGCTTCGTACGACGAGACGCTGACAGATGTGAACTCGAGCATGCCTGAACCCTACTGGTCGGCGCCGGTGTCCTCATGTCGTGACGGATGTCGTGCTGGATGTTGTGATGGCATCACCCCGACCCGGGCGGCAAGACTTGTGGCGTGACCCACGACGTGCCGCCAACATCGATGCCCTGTAGGTGGAATGTGATCCCGGGTGCGACCCATCACGGGTGCGGGGCGTGGGCATGATCGCATTCAATACGTACCGGCTCACCGAGGTGCTGCAGACCGTCACGGCATTGCTGGCCATCGTGGCTCTGGGCGTGGCGTTGATGACGCTCGCGGCGATGGTGGTGCCCGCCGCTGCAGCGTGGCGATCGATCATCATCGAGTGGCGTAGCACCATCACGCTGGGTATTGCGGCGGTGAGCACAGCCGGTTCGTTGTACTTCTCGGAGGTCGCGAACTACGTGCCGTGCACCCTCTGCTGGTATCAGCGCATCGCGATGTACCCGATCGTGGTCGTGGCGGCGGTGGCGCTATGGCGCAACATCGAATCGCGGGTGACGGTCGCATGGCTGTCGGGCCTCGGTGCGGTGGTGGCGGGCTACCACACCATCATCGAATGGCAGCCAGACCTCGACGCCGGGGTGTGTTCGGCATCGGGGCCGGCGTGCACCGATGTGTGGTTCCGCAGCCTCGGCTTCGCAACGCTTGCCTCGATGGCGCTCATCGCGTTCGTCACGATGTTGGTCGTGAACCTGCTGCCCGATGGCGCCACGACCGACGACTGAGCCACCATCGGGAGGTGTCAGCCAGGTGCCAGTGGTGCACTGGCGGTGTCGATGAGTGCGGACCACACCTCGTCATCGTCGTAGCCGTGTGCCCACAGCGCCACCCCACCGAAGCCGAACTCGCGGGCCACATTCACTCGCGCGGCCACACCCTCGGCATCCACCCAGTGCACCCGACGGGTCTGCAGACAACTCACCGCATCAACACCGTCGTCACCGCCGACTGCGAGCGTGTACTCATACACCCACTCGGCGCTCAGTGGGTCGTAGGCAGCAACACCCCCGCGACGTTCGATCAGGTCATCGATCGTGGCTGCGTTCACCGAGGTACGCGCCGGCGCATCATCGGCGCAGGTGCCCGCCGTCGACACCACCCAGTTGTAGCCATAGGCCGGGATGCCGAGAACGATCCGGTCGCGATATGCCGGCGGCACCTCCGACATCACTCCCGCAGCAGCAGTGCGCACCCAGTCGAGTGGCGCAATCGGCCCGGGTGCCGAGGTTGAATAGTCGTAGGCCATGATGCGCACGTTGTCGACGATCCCTGCGATCGTGCCGTGCTCGTACACCCAGTAGCCCCGGTCGCCACCGGTGGTGGCCGGGTCGTACACGGCCGGGATGCTGACGCTCAGTGTGCGATTGTCAGCGGCAAGGACCGCATCGAGTTCGGTGAGGAACATCACCCAGTTCTCCGCGGTGGTCGGCCACGTCGATCGGTCATCGGCGAACGCGAATTGCTCGTAATCGATGTCGATCCCGTCCACGTCGTAGGCGTCGGCAAATCGGATGATCGCGTCGATGTGGGCAGCGCGGAGATCGTCGTCGGCGAGGATGTTGGCCATGGTGCCCGCGGGCAGTAGATCGAGGATCGACGGCACCACAACGGCGGTTGACTCGTCGATAGCGGCGATGAACTTGGCGGCGCGTGACGGGTCGGCGTAGCGGTCAACAACCACATCAGCGGTGGGGTCACTCGCGGTGTTGGGTGCCGCGAACCAGAACGGTGAGGCCTCACGCACACTGCTCAGTTGCGTGGCCAGACGTGTGGGGTCGCCGAGATGGTCGGCCAGTGTCCAATACGGCGTCCAGATGTCGACCGGGATCGGCCCGGAGGGTTCCGGTGGGGGCAACGTGACGGCCGTGGTGCCACCGATGGCGTCGCTCTCCGACCCCGCCGGGGTCTGATCGTCTGCGACATCGTCAGCGACTGGGTCAGTGCCGCCGCGGAGAGCACCGACTAGGGCAGCGACGACCACGAGCACTGCCGCGGTGATGGCCAGCACACGGTTCAGTGGTGTCGCCCACCATCGCGCTATCGGGGTGAGGTTGTTGCCCGACGACGGGTCCTCCGCTGACGTCGCGGTGTCATCGTGGGCCAACGGGTCATCGGGCACCGGGTCGTCGGCCACCTCCGCGTCGGGCGGTTGCTCGTCGCTCATCGGCGGTGTGCCCTCATGGCTCGGTGGTCATGTGGTGAGTGCCATCAGGTCGTGGGCGCGAACGCCGTCGAGGGACCCGATGAGGTGAGCGCCGACATCATCGGGAATGGCGGCCACATTCGGCACGCCGAGCGTTCGGCACCCGGCAGCGACTGCCGATCGGGCACCGGTGGGTGAGTCCTCGATCGCCACACACTCACCAACGGCCACACCAAGGCGGTGTGCGGCGGTGAGGTACGGCTCAGGATGCGGTTTGCCGTGGGTGACATCGTCGCCGCAGACCACCGTGGTGAACGAGCCCGGCGGCAGCGCATCGACCACTGCAGCGGCCACGCGGCGCCACGACATCGTCACCAGTGCACACGGCACGCCATGGCCCACCAGTTCGGCGAGCAACTCTCTCGCGCCTGGTCGCCACGGGATTTCGTCGTGCACCCGTGCGGTTACCCCGTCGAGAAGGTCGTCGACGATCTCGGCCGGTGTCAGCGGCACCGGTCCGTGTTCGGCGATGTACGCACCCGCATCGAGCAGGTCGAAGCCCACCAGATGGTGGGCGTGGTGGTCGGGCCACTCGCCGCCGTAGCGGGCCACCAGCGAACGCTCAGAGGCGATCCAATACGGCTCGGTATCGACCAGAGTGCCGTCCATGTCCCATAGGACAGCGGCCGGCAACGAGGTCATCGTGGTGCACCGCAGGCGCGGCCGGTCACTCCTGGACCAGTTCGATCAGCGTGCCGAACGACCCCTTGGGATGCATGAACGCAACCGTGGTGCCGCGGCTGCCGGGGCGCGGTGCCGCATCGATCGGTGTGGCACCGGCTGCCACCATCGCCGCGAGGGCCTCGGCGCAGTCAGCCACGCGGTAGCCGATGTGATGAAGGCCCTCACCACGCTTCTCGATGGCCTTGGCCACCGGGGAGTCGTCACGGGTGGGGGTCAGCAACTGGACGTAGCTCTCGGCGACTTTCAAGAGGGCCTCTTCCACACCATCGGACTCGACAACCTCACGATGGTCGACCGTGGCACCGAACGCGCGCTGGTAGTAGTCAATGGCCGCCTCGAGGTCGCGGACAGCAATGGCAACGTGATCGATCTCTGTAAGCAGCATCCGCACAGTCTGCCCCATCTGCACCGGCGGTGCTGAGCCGGGTTGATGCTGCACGGAGTTCTCAGCCGGCGTGGCGTTGGAACATGGTGATGCGGTCGACGCCGATGCGTTCGCGCTTCTCCATATCGTCGATGCCGAGGCCCGCCTCGGGCGACATGCAGAGCACTCCGACCTTGCCTTCGACCTCGTTGCGGTGCACGCTGCGCGCCGCAGCACCCACGTCGCTGAGGGGGTGGGTGGTGGACAGCAGTGGCTGGATGCGGCCCTGGTCGATGAGGCGGTTCGCCGCCCACGACTCGGCGTAGTTCGCGAAGTGTGACGACAGCAGCCGCTTCAACTTCATCCAGAAGTGCCGGTTGTCGAACTCGACCATGTAGCCACTGGTCGCCGCGCAGGTCACCACCGTGCCGCCGCGCTTCACCGCGAAGACGGATGCGCCCATGGTGGAACGGCCGGGATGCTCGAAGACGATGTCGGGGTCCTCGCCGGTGAGCTCGCGGATCTTCTTGCCGAAGCGTCGCCATTCGGATTCGTCCTGGGTGGTGTCGTCGGACCAGAAGTTGTAGCCCTCGGCGCGACGATCGATGACCGCCTCGCATCCCATCTCATTCAGCAGGGCCGCCCGCTCAGGCGACGACACCACACCGATCGGGGTGCCGCCACCGTTCAACACGTACTGCACGGCGTAGCCACCAATGCCGCCGGTGGCGCCCCAGATCAGCACCGAGTCGCCCTGTTTCATGCGAGCGCCGTTGTCGCTGACCAGCATGCGATACGAGGTCGAGTTGCACAGGGCATTCACGGCTGCCTCCTCCCAAGTGAGATGAGAGGGCTTGGGCATCAACTGGTTGGCCTTCACCACGGCCAGATCGGCAAGGCCACCGAAGTTCGTCTCGAAACCCCAGATGCGCTGATTCGACGCCAGCATCGAATCGTCGTGCGCCGATGGGTCCTGGTCGTCAACATGGTTGCAATGCACCGTCACCCGATCGCCGGGTGCCCAGTTGCGCACGGCTGACCCGACGCGCAGCACCACACCGGAGGCATCTGAACCAATGATGTGTTCATCGCGAGCATGACGCGCCGACCATTCCGATTCGCGGGCGAGCCGGTCGAGGAAACCAAAGGTGGGCAACGGCTCGAAGATCGAGGTCCACACGGTGTTGAAGTTGATCGACGAGGCCATGACCGCGAGGTACACCTCGTCGGGTGCGAGTTCGGGGGTGGCCACATCGTCGACGTGCAACGACTGGGCGGGGTCCTTGTCGGCCGATTCGACCCCTTCGAACATGTCGACCTCATCACGGCGGACATAGGCAGCGCGATACGACTCGGGGATCGCAAGTGCGGCAAGTTCGGGGCCGGGGGCGCCGGCCAGGATGGCGTCACGGATGGCGTCTGTGGTCGACATAGGAGAAACCTACTCACAGGTAACTTCGGGGCTGAAGTCGGAGTGCAGATTCCACACGCGCTGATCAGGACGACTACTGCGGCTGCTGGGGACACATTGACTACGGTGCGCACCATGAGCAGCACACGCATCGTCGCCGGAGCCCGCACCCCGATCGGGAAGATGTCGGGCGCATTCGCCTCGATGAGCGCCGCCCAACTCGGTGCGGTCGCCATCGGAGCAGCTCTCGAGCGAGCTGGAGTGGCGCCTGACGAGGTGGATCACGTGATCATGGGCCAGGTGCTGATGGCTGGTCAGGGTCAAGTACCCGCACGTCAAGCCGCGGTAGGCGCCGGCATTCCTATGGGTGTGCCGTCGGTGAACGTCAACAAAGTGTGCTTGTCGGGTCTGAACTCGATCTACCTCGCACACCAGATGATCGCCGCCGGTGACGCTGACATCGTGGTCGCCGGTGGAATGGAATCGATGACGAACGCGCCACACCTGCTGCCCGGGGCGCGCGGTGGGTTCCGCTACGGCAACACCGAACTGATGGATGCCATCGTCGCCGACGGCCTGTGGTGTGCATTCGACGCTTGCTTGATGGGCGCGGGTACGGAGACTTACGCCGACGGGGGCATCAGCCGCGCCGCCCAGGACGAGTTCGCTGCCGCATCGCACGAACGTGCCGCCGACGCCACCAAGAACGGGCGACTCGCCGACGAGATCGTGCCGGTGGACGTGCCCCAACGTCGCGGCGACCCGGTGCGTGTCACCACCGATGAAGGCATCCGTGCCGACACCACCGCCGACAGCCTCGGCGGCCTGCGGGGTGCCTTCGGCGGGCATGGCACCATCACAGCGGGCAATGCGTCGCAGATCTCCGATGGCGCCTCGGCCATCGTTTTGATGTCCGAGCGCGCCGCAGCCGATCGCGGTGTGGAGCATCTGGCCGAGTACGTGTCGTATGGCATGGTGGCTGGCCCCGACAACCCGTCGTTGCTTCTGCAGCCGTCGAACGCCATCCGCGCGGCGCTGTCGCGCACCGATCTCGGCGTGGACGACATGGCTCTGTTCGAGATCAACGAGGCATTCGCCGCGGTTGGCATCGCCTCGGTCGCCGACCTCGGCGTGAGCGCTGACATCGTCAACGTGAACGGTGGAGCAATCGCTGTGGGTCACCCCATTGGCATGAGTGGCAACCGGCTGGCGCTGACCCTCGCGCACGAGTTACGTCGTCGTGGCGGCGGTTACGGCGCAGCCGCTCTGTGCGGCGGTGGCGGTCAGGGCGACGCTCTGATTCTGCGCGTCGCCTGATCACGGCACCGTTCACAGCTGAGGTGCTGGTGGCCTAGGCGGTATCGCCGACGGCGCGGCGGCCCTCAAAGGCACGCCCCAGTGTCAACTCATCGGCGTACTCCAAGTCGCCGCCCACGGGCAGGCCACTCGCCAATCGGGTCACCGTCACACCCAGGGGTGTGAGCACCTTCGACAGGTACATGGCGGTGACCTCACCCTCGGTGTTCGGGTTCGTGCAGATGATGACCTCGCGTACACCTTCGGGCTCGAGGCGCAGCAGCAATTCGCGCATCTTCAACTGGTCGGGCCCGATGCCCTCGAGCGGGTTCATGCACCCCATCAGCACGTGATAGCGGCCGTTGAACTCGCCGGTGCGTTCCAACGCGACGATGTCGCGCGACTCCTCCACCACGCACAGCATCGATGCGTCACGGCGGTCATCGGCGCAGATCGGGCACAGGGTGGATTCGGCCACGTTGAAACACCGATCGCAGAATCGCACTCGGGCTTTGGCATCACGTATGGCCGCAGCCAACCGCTCGGCATCGGCTTCGGGCAGCTTCAGCAGATGAAAGGCGATGCGCTGAGCCGACTTCGGGCCGACGCCGGGCAGACGGCCGAGTTCATCGATCAGTGTCTGGACGGGAGGGGTGTACAAGCTGGCCACGGTGTCACTCGTCGGTTGTCACGATGCGGGTGTTCGGGAAGATGTCGGCAACTGCGTCCTCTGGTGAGGCGGCCGGTGCCGAGGGCGCATTGGTGAGCTCATCGGGGTCGATGACCTCCTCCTCGATCGCAGTGGCGGCGGCCGCTGCACCGGCGGTGGACCCCCCAGATGCAGAGGGCGCGGGCGGCGCGGCGGCGCCGGTGATGCTCACTGCAGCAGGCATGCCGAGAGCCGCCGAAACCGCCGCGGTGACGGCCTCGATGTGCTGGGTGCATTTCTCGGCGTGAGCCGGTGTGGGTGCCGACATCACCAACGTGGCGGCGCCACCGTCGGTGCTGATCGACGCGACATCGCATGGGGAGTACAACGCACGAACGATCGGACGCAGCGCAGGTTTAACGGCGTCATCCCAGATCTCCGCGAATCGGTGTGCGTCGATCGGCCCCACCGGTGCCGCGGCCGTTGGTGCGGCCGCAGGGGCATCAGCAGCAGGTGCCGGCGTGTCGGCCGCGGGTGCTGGTTCTGGTGCTGCGGCGGGTGCCGGTGCATCCGCGGGTGCGGCAGCCTCGGCATTGGGACGAGGGATCGACCCGCTGGCATCACCGCGGCGCGCACGCCCACCCACCACCGCGCGACCGGTGGCCGGATCACGTGGCGCGGGTGCAGGGGCCGGCGCGGCTGCTGCGGTTGCTCCTGCCGCCACGGCCTTCTCCAGGCGATCCAGTCGTGACGCCAACGCCGAGGTGTCATCGCCGGTGGCGTCGTGGGTCAACTGCACCAGCGCCACCTCGAGCATGATCCGCGGGTCGGGCGCGAAACGCATCTCGACCAGTGCCGTGCCGAGACGCTCCATGGTGCGCACCACATCGGCGGCTCCCATCTCTCGTGCAGTCGTGGCGAGTTCATCAATGCGGTCGGCGCGGGCTTGCACCAACTCTGGAGCCATCAACGACAAGAACAGGTCGCGGAGATGACGCAACAGGTGCTCGCACAGGGTGCGCGGGTCATGACCCGCATTCACCGCATGGGCAACGGCTGCGAGGGCCTGGCCGGCATCACGGTTCGCTACCGCGGTCGTGAACTCTGCGAGGTCGATGCGTTCGCTGTCCTCGCCGCCGGTGGATGCCAGCAACTCCAGCGCCGACAAGGTGTCGCGCGCCGACCCACCGCCGCGGTCGAGAGCCGCATCCAACATGTCCTCATCGAGTTCGATGCCGGCATCGTCGGCAACCCAGCGCACATGATCGGCCAAGGTGTCCGACGGCAGCAGATGGAACTGCAGATGCTGGGTACGCGAGCGAATCGTGTCTTTCAGACGCTGTGGATCGGTCGTGGCCAGCACGAACACCACATGTGATGGCGGCTCCTCGAGCACCTTCAACAGCGCCGCCGATGCCCCCGGACCCAACATGTGGACCTCGTCGAGGATGTACACCTTGTGGCGACCGGGCGTGCCGAGCGACACCTTGTCGATCAGTGAGCGCACATCATCGACCGAGTTGTTCGACGCCGCATCGAGCTCGAACACATCGTAGGAGTTGCCCGCTTCCACCGCCAGACACGACTCACATGCACAGCACGGTTCCCCATCGACGGGGTCGGTGCAGTTCAGCACCTTTGCCAGAATGCGCGCCGTGGTGGTCTTGCCGGTGCCACGCGGGCCGGAGAACAGGTACGCCTGACCCTCACGGCCGGCGCGCACCGCGTCACGCAAGGCCCGCACGATGTGGTCCTGACCCTTGAGTTCGCTGAAACGACGTGGCCGGTAGCGGCGGTACAGCGACTGGGTGGCCATGTGCTCACACTAGTGATGGGGCATCGCATCGCGATGACGATGTGACACATCAGCGATGCGCGAGACGATGTGCATGACGTACACGGGGATGACAGAGCCGACCCATGGCCGATGGCTACCGTGTCCACCGTGGTCACAAATGTGCCCCGCGTCGGGCGGCCCACCCCGTCGCGTGGCAGCACCGGCGTGTCGCGGTATCGCTGTGCGGTGCCGCTATCGCTGCGCGCTGTCGTGCGACGCACATTGTTCACCCTCGCTGCTGTGATCGGCGTGGGTCTTCTCGGCGTGGGCGCCGACGGCGTGGCCCACGCCCAAACCGGTGAGAACCAGTTGGTGGCGTCGACGCCTGCC
Organism: Actinomycetota bacterium; assembly: GCA_009923855.1. Taxonomy (GTDB): domain Bacteria; phylum Actinomycetota; class Acidimicrobiia; order Acidimicrobiales; family Ilumatobacteraceae; genus Casp-actino5. Next base: position 6,582 of record RFST01000018.1, on the reverse strand, counting down.
GATGGTGCCACCTTGGGCACCTCACCATCGTTTCTCACGTTCTCGTTCAATCAGCCGGTGCGCGCCGACGAGACCTTCACCGTCGCCGTTGGTTGCGGTGTGCCCGCTCAACCGCAGAACACCGGCATCCCGCAGCTCGCCGATGATGATCTGACCTTCAATGTCGAAGTGCTCAGCCCCTTCCCGAAGGGTGCGTGCACCATCACCTGGCTGCTACGCGACGAACTAGAGCAGCCAATCGCCACCGACCTCATCGCCTTCTCGGTGGCCGCCGATACCCCGGGCGCCGTGACGTCATCGGGCAACAGCCAGGTGACGACAGTGACCGTGGCAGCCACCGCCCTACCAAGTGCGACCAGCGACGTTGAACCGGTGGGATCCACCGGTGGTGCGCTGTGGTTCGGTCGCTATGTGGCCGGCACCGCCGCACTTGCCATCTTCGGAGCGGTGATGCTGATCATCATCGGGTGGCCAGAAGGCCCGCTGTATCAGGTCACTCAGAGGTTCATGTGGGTGTTGGTTGGCGTGGGCACCTTCGGTGGGTACATCCACGTGGTGGCGCTCACCGCCGATCTCACCGGTCGGTCATTCGGGTCGGCTCTCAGTCCGGTGACATGGTTCGATCTGCCGAGCACCGGTCTGCCCGGCACCGCAGCCATCATCCGCCTCCTGCTGATCGCGGCATGTGGCTGGTTGGCCTGGTACCCCGAGCGTCTCTACGACGAAACCTCACGCGGCCTCGCGCTGGGACTGGTCACCGCCACTGCAGCCACCACCGGCTTGTCACGAGTGGAGGGTGACCTGGTCGCTCTCGGCGTGCTGGTCAACATGGTCCATGTTCTCGCGGTTGGCATGTGGATCGGCGGCGCTCTGCTGATCAGCCGGGTGGTGCTCGCCGGCCCCGGTGGCGAAGATCTGGTGCAGGCAGTGCGCGCACACTCGCGCTACGTCACCCCGGCACTGCTGGTCACCATCGTCACCGGCCTGCTCGAGACCTATCGCCTGGCCGGTTCGGCCATCCTCACCTCGTCGTTCGGTCAGGTGTTGGTGCTGAAGACCGTGGTGGTGGTGATTCTGGTGCTCGTCACCTTGGCGCTGCGACAACAGGCGACCGCACAACTGCGCCGTCTACGCGAGATGCCGGCGCGTCCCGCCGATCGCCTGCGGAGGGCCTTCGGCTTTGAAGCCACCTTCGGCATTGTGGCGTTGGCATTCTCTGGGTGGCTGTTGTCGTTCAACCCGCCGAAGGTCTCGCAGATCCCCGAGCGCACCTACGACGTCGTGGTGCCACTCGACAGCGCCAACGGGTTCGCTGCCACGGTGTCGGTCACTCCGCTGCGGGTCGGCCTCAACGAAATCGAGGTGCATGTCACGTCGACGCCGGCACCGATCAGCGATCTCACATTGGAGCTCGACCCGTGGATCGGAAGTTACGGCCGTGGCGTCGTGCAGGACATTCCACTCGATGGCATCGGTATTGCGCGGTTGTCGCCTGACGCCGGCCTGCCCCTCGATGTGACCGGAGAGTGGACGCTGACGCTCAGTGCCGATCTGGTGACGGGCGCCACCGTGCGCATGACCGCGGATCTCGTGGTGTCGGCCGAGGACGGTTCGGCGCCGGCGACGACTTCGACAACGGTGGAGGTTCCGACATCGATCGTGGACCCCACAGCAACCACCATCGTCGACCCAACGGCCACCACCATTAGGGGCGATGCGGGCTCGGAGACCACCATTGTGACGACCGCCCCGGTGGTGTCGGCCGGCGGCTGACATCTGCTGAGTCGACATCTGCTCGCCGCTGGCGCGGAATCCGTCGCAGATCACCGCTGGCAGGCGCCGATGTACGCATCGCGGCGCCCGTGCGGACAAATCAGGCGATGAGGGGTCCGGCGACTAGCCTCGCCTCCCGTGACCTCCATGAGCGAACGTCTCGACGATCTCCACGCACGGCGTGAACAGGCCCTGCACGCTGGCAGCGAACGCGCCGTTGAACGTCAGCACTCCAAAGGAAAGATGCTGGCGCGCGAGCGCATCGACTATCTGCTCGATGAGGGCAGCTTCCACGAGCTCGACATGTTGGCTCGACACCGCGCACACGCCGCCGGTCTCGAAGACCACCCCTACACCGATGGTGTGGTGACCGGGTGGGGCACCGTCGATGGACGCAAGGTGTTCGTGTTCAGCCAGGACTTCACCGTGTTCGGCGGAGCGCTCGGCGAGGTGTTCGCCGAGAAGATCCACAAGGTCATGGATCTGGCGGCGTCGACTGGTGCTCCGCTGATCGGTCTGAACGACGGCGCCGGCGCGCGTATCCAAGAAGGCGTGGTCAGCCTGGCCTCCTATGGCGGCATCTTCCGCCGCAATGTGCAGTCGTCGGGAATTATCCCGCAGATCTCGGTGATCCTCGGGCCGTGCGCCGGAGGTGCGGTGTACTCACCAGCGATGACGGACTTCATCTTCATGGTGCGCGAGTCATCGCACATGTTCATCACGGGACCCGACGTGGTGAAGACCGTGACCGGCGAAGACGTCACCCTCGAAGAACTCGGCGGAGCCATGAGCCATGCCTCCAAGAGCGGTGTGGCCACCTTCGTTGCTTCCGATGAGCAGGCCTGCCTCGATGAGGTGAAGTACCTGCTGTCGTTCCTGCCGCAGAACAATCTCGAGTCGCCTCCCTCGATCGAGTGCGATGACGATCCCGAACGCCTGTGCCCGGAACTCGACGAGATCCTGCCCGACAGCCCGAACCTGCCCTATGACATGCGCAAGGTCATCGAGTCGGTGGTCGACGACGGCGAATTCATGGAGTACTTCCCGCACTGGGCGATGTCGATGCTGTGTGGTTTTGCGCGTATCGATGGCCGCACGGTGGGCATCGTGGGCAACCAGCCGATGGTTCTCGCCGGAGTGCTCGACATCGAATCATCGGAGAAAGCCGCGCGGTTCGTGCGTACCTGCGACGCGTTCAACATCCCGCTCGTCACCTTCGTGGATGTGCCCGGCTTCCTCCCCGGTGTGAACCAGGAACATGAGGGCATCATCCGCCACGGCGCAAAGCTGCTCTACGCCTTCTGCGAAGCGTCCGTGCCGCGCGTGCAGGTCATTACCCGCAAGGCGTACGGCGGTGCGTACGTGGTGATGAACTCGAAGTCGGTCGGGGCCGATGTGGCCTTTGCCTGGCCGTCAGCAGAACTGGCTGTGATGGGCCCTCAGGGCGCGGTCGAAATCATCTACCGACGCGAACTGCAACAAGCTGCCGACCCGGTAGCTCGACGTGCCGAACTGGTGGCCGATTACACCGAGCGGTACGCAAACCCATATGCCGCGGCCGAACGTGGCTTCATCGATGACGTCATCGCCCCGTCGGAGACGCGACGCAAGGTCGTGGCGGCACTGCGGGTGCTGGAGACCAAGCGCGAAGAGCTTCCCCAGCGCAAACACGGGAACGTGCCGCTGTGAGTTCATCGCCGTTGCACGTCACGCCCGCACCCGATGAGGCCGAGATGGCCGCCATCGCGGCGGCTGTCGACGCGCTGTGGCCACGCGCGGTTGCGATCCCTCCGGCCGATGACGCGGCATCGGCCTGGCAGGTCAGCGGTCGGTCGTGGATGACCACTCCGCTCGGTGCGGGTCGCCGTGCCCCGCGCCGTCCCTGGTGGCGATGACCGACGGCGACGGCGCCGTTACGTACACCGTCGGTGAACTCACCGGCGCGATCAACTCCGCTCTGCGCGATGCCTTCGGCTCAGGCGTGTGGGTCGTCGGCGAGATCAGTGGGCTCACCGTGCGTGGACCGCACACATACTTCTCGCTCGTCGAGGAAGTCGATGGCGAGAAGGCCTCGCTCAATGTGCAGTTCTTCGCCTACGCCAAGAAGGCACTCCGCCCGTTATTGGCGCAGCATCGACTGGAACTCACCGACGGCACCCGCATCCGGATCCGCGGCACCCTCGACGTATATGCCCCCACCGGCCGGCTCGGGCTGAAGCTCGCCGATATTGACCCTGAGTTCACCCTCGGTGACATCTCGGCGGCCCGCGATGCGGTGCTGCGACAACTGGCTGCTGATGGGCTCTTGGACCGCAATGCCGCGCTGTCTATGACACCGGTGCCGCTGCATGTCGGCGTGGTCACTAGCGTCGGTTCGGCGGCATGGCATGACCTGACCGACCAGTTGGCGTCGTCGGGTGTTGGATTCACGGTGACCGCCGTTGATGCGCGCGTACAGGGCGATGATGCGCCACCGATGATCGCTGCGGGCATTGCCGAACTGGCGCGCCGTGGGGTGGATGTGATCGCGGTGGTGCGTGGCGGTGGGGCACGGAACGAACTCGCGGCCTTCGACACCGCCGAGGTTGCCCGAGCGATCGCGCTGTGCCCGGTGCCGGTGCTCACCGGTATCGGCCATGAGATCGACCACACCGTGGCCGATGATGTGGCGTATGCCGCCTACAAAACGCCCACAGCCGTTGCCGGGGCGCTGGTCGACATGGTGCGCATCGCTATCACCACCTCGGAGTCGTTGTGGCGTGACATTGTGACGACCGCGGGTTCCACCATGACGGCCGCAACCGCGGATCTCGGCACACGGGCGCATCGGGTGGCAGGGCGCACCCATGCCGCGGTGAGCCGATCCGATGAACGTCTGCGGGCCCGCCGGGACCGACTGGTGGGGGTGCGGGCCACGCTCGAGCGTGTCGATCAGGCCTTGGTGCGTCGCGGCGCGGACATGGCTCGACTGGTGCCGGCCCGGCTGCGACTGGCCGACGAGCAGGTTCTGGCGATGGAGCGTCGGCGGCGTGCAGTCGACCCGGCAAATCTGTTGGCGCGCGGATGGTCGATCACCACGACATCGACGGGGTCGGTGGTGCGCTCAATCAACGATGTGCATCCCGGTGATGTGCTGACGACCGCCGTGGCCGACGGCACCGTGACGACGACGGTGAGCGATGTCGACGACCGCGCCACCGGAGATGCCGCATCATGAACACGGGCCACCACCACGGGCGGGTACCGCGGTGCCGACCGGCCGCCCGGTCTGCTTATGCCCGATGCAATCTCGCTGACGTCGATGTCCACTATCCGCATCCCCGCCCGGCCGAGGCGCCGTGGCATGTCCACCAGCAGGAGCTGACCACACAATGGCCACCGAACACGACGCAGAGAACTCAAGCGGGATCACCTACGCCGCTGCACTCGCCGAACTCGATGAGATCCTCGGCGAACTCGAATCGGTTGATGTGGACGTTGACCGCCTGGCCGACCGGGTGGCCCGAGCCGCTGAACTGATCGCGATCTGTCGCGAACGCGTGGACGCCGCACGGCTGCGGATCGACACGGTGGTGGCCGATCTCGACACCGGTGCGTGACCAGGCCGCTCAGGGGTGGCGTCGCCGTGGGCCCGACCGCCTGTGACCGTCGTCTTGCCGGCGTAGCCTGAGGAGCGTGAGCGTCGCGGTCCCTGCTTCTGTCGCTGTGATCGCTCAGCAGGTCGACGAGCGGCTCGAGGCGCTGCTCGGGCCCGAACTGGACCGCTGGGCTGCACTCGATGCGGATCTCGCCGAACCGATGGGGCAGGTACGCCAACTGGTACGTGCCGGCGGCAAGCGGTTGCGGCCGGCGTTTTGCCACTGGGGGTATGTGGCCGCGGGTGGCGCGGGTGACCCAACGTCGGCGGTGCCGTCGATTGTCGACATCGGTGCAGCGTTCGAGTTGATGCACGCCTTCGCGCTGTTTCACGACGACGTGATGGACGATGCCGACGAACGTCGGGGTGCGGTTGCCACACACCGCCTGTTCGCCGATCGTCACGCCGCCAGCGGTTGGGCGGGCGAGTCGCGTCGCTTCGGGGAAGGTGTGGCGATCCTGGTGGGCGATCTTGCGTTCGTGTATTCCGACATGCTGCTCGCCGGTGCGTCCGCCGAGGTGTGGGGTGTGTGGAACGAACTGCGCATCGAGTTAAACGTCGGGCAACTTCTCGACATCGTGGGCTCGGTGCGAGCCGATCGCAGCCTTGAACGGGCCGAACGCGTGTGCCGCTACAAGAGCGGGAAATACACCGTGGAACGTCCGCTGCATATGGGCGCCGCGGCTGCAGGTGTGCGACCCGACTCCGAGCTTGGCACTGCGCTCAGCGCCTACGGGTTGCCCCTTGGCGAAGCATTCCAGATGCGCGACGACGTGATGGGTGCCTTCGGCGATGCCGCAGTCACCGGCAAGCCGGTGGGTGGTGACCTGCGCGAAGGGAAGCCCACACCGTTGCTGGCCCGCGCGTACGAAGGGAAGCCCACACCGTTGCTGGCCCGCGCGTACGGTGCCGCCGATGAAGCACAACGTGTGGTGCTCGACCGTGTGGGATCGCCCCAGATCACCGATGACGAGGTGGCCCAGATTCAACAGGTGATCGTCGACACCGGGGCGCTCACCGCCCTGGAAGCCGAGATCGACCGACGCGTCGTTGATGCGGTGGCTGCGTTGGCGGCGCCGGCCATCGATCGGTCGGCGGTCGAGGAACTGACGGCGCTGGCCGCCTACGTCACCGACCGCGTCACCTGAGCCGCACTGTCAGCCGCAGAGCGT
>RFST01000170.1 GCA_009923855.1 Actinomycetota bacterium | reverse complement strand
CACCTCAATGTGGAGGGTTCCGCCCATGTTCCATCATCGTCGGCCACAGCCGAGGTGGTAGGAACGGACGAACCAGAAGACGAACCCGTCAGCGTCTGAGCGTGGGCGCGGCTTCGCCGCACCCAGTTAGCGACGCAGGTCTTCTGCGGACTGGCGTACCTGCCAATCACGATCGGTGAGGGCTGCATCGATCGCGGCGTCTACCTCGGGCCCGTCAAAGGGAGCCAGTGCCAACACGGCGCGACGTCGTACTGCTGGTTTGTCCGCGCATGCAGAGAGAATCGCAGGGAGGCCGCGTTCATCGCCGATGGCACCCAGAGCGGCGGCGGCCGATTCACGCACCAGCGCATCGTCGTGATGTTGCGCTAGGTCGATGAGGCGCTCGAGCACCTCATCGGTGACGGCCACGTGCTCTCCCGCGCACCACGCAGCCACTTCGATCACCTGCTCGGAAGGGTCGTGCAACAGTGCGATAAGGGTGTCGGAGGTATCGGAGTGGGGTGCACGAGCCATTGCTTCGGCCACTCGACAACGCACTTCCACATCGGGGTCGGTGGCCATACGTGCCAACAGATCGGGTGCAGGGCCAGTGAGGCGAATAACGGCGCCGACGGCTGCCTCGCGCACGCTGGCATCGGCGTCGTCGAGAGCAGCGGTTGCCGCACCAAGGTCACCGCGGTGGCCGGCAATCACGGCATGACGGCGCCGGTCGGCCGTGTCGAGATCGTTGCTCATTGCGTCAACAAGTCGGTGAGTTCGACCACTGCCCACACCGCGGCGTAGCCGAGGATGATTGCGATGATGGTGCCGGTGAGCACGCTGATGCCACCGAGGGCGCCCACGGCGATGATCCGCCGCAGCGGGCCGGGGGTGCGGTGCGCTGGCGCAGGTTGTTGTTCGACGGGAACACCGCCGCCACGTCGTGGCTCACGCAGCCCGCGGTGCCAACGCGTCGTCGCTCTGGCAGGCTTGGACCAGCCAGCCAGCACAGCGGCCAGCACCGCAAGGGCCGCGATGACCGCGGCCCTGGTGGTGAGGACCTCCACGGAGAGAGCAATGACCGACGACACGACAAGCACCACGGTACCGGCCGGCGATGATGCTGTGGGGGCGCCCGGGGTGATGCCACCGCGCTGGCATCGCTGGTGGGCCATTCCACTGGCAGTGCTGTCGGTTGCGGTGGTGGTGTTGGTGGCTGTCGCCGCGGTTGCACCGGCGTCGCTGGTGGCGCGAGAACTCAACGAGCGCATCGACGAGATGCAACCCGCGCCGTATGCGCGCGTCCCCGCAGGCGCGTCACCGATCACCGATCGCATCAGCATCTCATCGTCGGATCAACCGGTTCCCGAGCTGTACCCGCCAGCGGCCGACCTGATGCTGGTCACCATCACCGAACCGCGACAGTCGGTGCTGTCATGGTGGGTGGGCCGTGGTGAACCAGCGGTTGTGCCGCTGACCAGAGAAGACAAGTTCGGTATCCGCACGCCGGATCAGCAACGGGTGTTCTCGTTGGAGATGATGCGGACGTCAGAAGAGGTTGCCCAATACGTGGCGTTCAGCCTGCTGGGCTACGACGCAGAGATTCTGCCCGGTGACGTGTTGATTGCCGAGATGGCCTGCATGGTGTTCAACGAGGCCGGCACCGCCTGCGAGGAGTACGCCCCGTCCGACGAGGTCCTCGACCCGGGTGATCGTCTGATCGAAGCCGATGGTGTGACCCTCAACTCGGTGGAGGACCTCACCGCGGTGCTCGCCGACCGCTCACCCGGTGACGACATCGATGTTCTCGTCGAGCGTCGTGGTACGGGCGAGTTCCGGGTGCTGGTCGAGTTGACCTCGGCCCCCGGCGAGGACCGCACCATCGTCGGCTTCGTCCCCTTCGATACGCGGCGCATCTCGTTGCCCTTCGACGTCGACATCAACACCGGGTCGATCGGTGGCCCGTCGGCTGGGCTCGCGTTCACGCTGTCGCTCATCGATCGCCTCACCGCCGGCGAACTCACCGGCGGGTCCGATGTTGCGGTAACCGGAACAATCGGGCTCGACGGATCGGTGGGTCCGATTGGTGGTCTCCCGCAGAAAGCCTCGGCAGTGGCGCAACGTGGAATCGGTCTGTTCCTGATCCCGGCGGCACAGTCCGCGGCCGATGTGGAGGCCGCACGCGCTGCAGCCCCCGGGCTGCAGATCGTTCCGGTGGCCGACGTAGTCGAAGCTCTTGACGCCCTCGTTGCCGCCGGAGGAGATCCGGTGGACATCGCGGTTCGCAGCATCGGAAGTTGACACGCATGGCGCTCGGTAGGCGCCTACTGTTGTGTCATGTCCGATGCGCAGCGTCCAGATCCCTCCGATCCGACGCGGATTCCGTCGGCAACCTTCGCCACGGTGCGTCGCGGATGGGATCCCGACGCGGTTCGTGCATTCCTCACTGCTGTGGCGGCCGAGTTGCAACGTGCCCACGGTCGAATCGCTGAACTCGAGGCCGCTGCACCCGCCGCGGTCGATCTCTCCGCGCTTCCCGACGATGAGATTGCGCGTCTGGTAGGCGAGGAAACCGCCGCAGTGCTCGCAACGGCTCGCGAGGGGGCCACCGCGTTGAGGTTACGCGCCGAAGCTAAGGCAACCGAGTTGCTCGATGATGCGGCGGCCGAGGCAAATCGGGTTCGCGAAGCCGCATCTGAAGATGCTGCGCGACGGCGTACGGAAGCGGCCGAGGTCGCTGCCGCGGAGATCGCCGACGCCAAAGAACGTGGCCGCGAGATGGTTGCAGAGGCCAATCGGCATCGTGATCAGGTATCGGCCGCTCTTGAACAGCGTCGGCGTGCTGCTCGTGACTGGGCCCAAGAGGTCGAGGTGGAGCAACGGCGCCTGCTCGAGGTCTTCGAGCGAGCCCGAGCAGTCGCCGACGATGTGGTGGCACGGCTCCGGCCGGCTCCGGTGTCCATCGATGATGCCGATCTGCGTGGTGACACGCGAGCGGTCGTGGAGTCGGCGATCACCGCAGCCGGCGATACCGCTGCGGATGCGGCTGGGGGAGCGGTGTATGACCTCGCAACCGAGGACGGCAGCGACCAGGTCACGTCGCCTGATGCGGAGGCCGATATCGCCGTCGACACGGAGGGCGACGATGACGGCGATGTCAATGCGGGGTCGAACGTGGTGCATCTCTTCGGTGCCGAACCTGCGCCCGAGGCTGCCACTGATGCAGCGGTGACACCTGAACCCGATGAGGCCGCCGACGGCGAGACCTCGGTTGGTGAGTTGTTCGCGAGGTTGCGCGACGAGATCGCCGATGGCGACGCAACGAACGAGAGTTCTTCGTCTGGTGACGGAGAGACGACCAGCAGCGAGGAATCCACCGCGGCAGATGCAGATGAGGACTCAGATGACGGCCCGGTCGCCGCCCGCGACGCCGCGCTCAATTCGGTGCTCACCCAGGCGGTGCGCAAGGCCAAGCGCGTGCTGGCCGATGAACAGAACGCGGTGCTGGAACTACTGGCCGATGGCACCGGCGTCGGCGACATCGCCGACTTGGTGCCCGGGCCGGACGAGCATGCTGCCGGGTACATCGACGCGGTCACACCGATGTTCGACCGGGTGTGCGCGGTGGCGGCAGAACTTACCGGTGGCGAGACCCCGGCACCGAGCAGCGATGCCAGTCGGTGGGTGGTGACCGGCCTTGTCGACCCCCTCCGCGAGCGCCTCACAGCGTCGATCACCGCTGCTGATGGTGATGCAGCGGCGCTCACGAAACGGCTGCGTGCTCTCTATCGAGATGTGAAGACCAATGTGGTGGGCGGTGCCGTCACCGATGCCATGCTTGCGGTGCATGCCGAGGCGGTGGTGGCCTCAAGCCCAGACGGGACAGCGTTGCGTTGGGTGGCTGACCCGCAGGCGCGGGCCTGCCCGGACTGCGAAGACAACGTGCTCGCGGGGGCTCAAACAGCCGGGACCCCGTTCCCGACGGGGCATGTGGCGGCGCCGGCACATTCAGGATGTCGATGCGCGCTCATTCCGGCTGACCGA
>RFST01000169.1 GCA_009923855.1 Actinomycetota bacterium | reverse complement strand
GGCGTCCTCGACATCTACCGACTGTGGAGGCCGAGCCCGCTGTTCCGCGCACACCGACTTGAGCGTCTGCTCGACACCCCGGCACGCATCTACTACAAGTACGAGGGCGTCAGCCCGGCCGGATCGCACAAGCCGAACACCGCTGTTCCGCAGGCCTACTACAACAACGCCGAGGGCATCACGAAGCTGACGACCGAGACCGGCGCCGGCCAGTGGGGATCATCGCTCGCTTTCGCCACCGCCCAGTACGGCATGGAGTGCGAGGTGTGGCAGGTCGCCGCTTCATACCGGACGAAGCCCTACCGGCGCACGATGATGGAGGTCTGGGGCGCCACCGTGCACCCGAGCCCGTCGGAGGTCACCGAGTACGGACGGTCGCTGCTCGCGGCCGATCCCGACCATCCCGGCAGCCTCGGCATCGCGATCTCAGAAGCCGTGGCGATGGCCGTTGCGGACCCGAACACGCGCTACGCCCTCGGCAGCGTGCTCAACCACGTGTTGATGCACCAGACGATCATCGGCGAGGAAGCCCTATTGCAGCTCGCCAAGGTGGGCGAAACCCCCGATGTTCTCGTCGGCTGCACCGGTGGCGGATCGAACTTCGGTGGCCTGTCGTTCCCCTTCCTGCGCGAAAAGATGGCCGGGCGTATGAACCCCACCATCCGCTGTGTGGAACCAGCGGCCTGTCCCAGCCTCACCAAGGGCGAGTACCGCTACGACTTCGGCGACACGGCCGGTATGACACCGCTGATGAAGATGCACACCCTCGGCCACTCGTTCGTGCCCGATCCGATCCACGCTGGCGGGCTGCGGTATCACGGCATGTCGCCACTGGTCAGCCACGTCTACGAGCAGGGTCTCGTCGAGGCCATCTCCATCCCGCAGATCGAATGCTTCACCGCCGCCTTGCAGTTCGCTCGCACCGAGGGCATCGTGCCCGCGCCAGAACCCACCCATGCCATCGCCGCTGCGGTGCGCGAGGCCATGGCCTGCCGCGAATCGGGCGAGGAGAAGGTGATTCTCACCGCGCTGTGCGGTCACGGTCATCTCGACCTAGCGGCCTACGAGAAGTTCCTGGCGGGCGAGATGGTGGATCATGACCTGAGCGATGAGGCGATCGCCGCAGCGATGGCCGAGGTACCCGTCATCGGCTGATTCACCTCGCGATTCAACGGAAGTCGCGGCTACGTGCCGGGGCGACCGCGGCCAGCGGTCGGAGATGTTCGGCCACGATGTTGACCACGCCCTCGGCTCGTTCGAGGCGCCCCCGCACCACCAGCGCCGCAGCATCACGAGCCACCGCAGCGAAACGCCGCCAACATCCACGAGAGATGATGACGTTGATGAGCCCTGTCTCGTCTTCAAGGCTGATGAAGGTGACCCCACGCGCGGTCATCGGACGTTGGCGATGGGTCACTACCCCAGCCACCACAACAGTCCGATCCGGTTCGTGGTAATCGAGGTCGGTCGCTGGCACCACACCGAGGCGGTTCAGTTCGTTGCGGAGAAACGTGGTCGGGTGGCCGTCGGGTGACACGCCGGTGGCCCACAGGTCGGCCACCGCGACCTCCACCGGTTCCATACCCGGCAGGTGCGGCGCCGATGTTCCAGTGACCACACCGGCGATGGTGCCCGGGCGAGCCCTGGCTGCTGCTCCTGCTGCCCAGATCGCCGCGCGCCGTTCCAGACCAAGTGATGCCGTGAACGCGCCCGCGGTGGCGAGTGCCTCGAGATGCGCTGTCGTGAGCGCCGGGACCCGACGCACCAGGTCCTCCATTGAGGCAAACGGCCCATCGATGTCGCGCTGAGCGACTATCTCGGTGGCCAGATCGCTGCCCACACCCCGCACCGATGCCAACCCCAGGCGCACCCCATCACCGGCATCGGTGAGGGTCGCACCGACCTGTGATGCATGGAGATCGACGGTGGCCACTTCAACGCCGTGGCGTCGGGCATCGCGCACCAACGTATGCGGTGACCAGAAACCCATCGGTTGAGCATTCAGTAACGCCGCACAGAATGCCGCCGGTTCGTGATACTTGATCCACGCCGAGGCATAGACCAGATAGGCGAACGACACCGCATGCGATTCCGGGAAGCCGTAGTTCGCAAAGGCCGCCATCTTGGTGAAGATCTCGTCGGCCACCTCGCCGGTGATTCCCCGTTCGGCCATCCCGTCGTAGAGACGACGACGCAGTCGTTCCATCCGTGCTGCCGATCGTTTTGACCCCATCGCCTGGCGCAGTTCGTCAGCCTCGGCCGCGCTGAAGCCGGCCACGTCGATAGCCATCTGCATCAACTGCTCCTGGAACAACGGCACGCCGAGGGTCTTGCCGAGAGAGTTCTCGAGCAGTGGATGGAGATAGGTGACCGGTTCTTGGCCATTGCGGCGCCGAATGTACGGATGGACCGAACCACCCTGAATCGGGCCGGGGCGAATCAGTGCCACCTCCACAACCAAGTCGTAGAACCGACGCGGGCGCAGCCTGGGCAGGGTGGCCATCTGCGCACGGGACTCGATCTGGAACACGCCGATCGTGTCGGCACGACACAGCATCGCGTACACCTCATCTTCTTGAGGAAGCTGCGCGATATCGATCGTGTACCCCCGAAACTCGGTGATGAGGTCAACCGCAAGATGTAGCGCCGACAGCATGCCGAGGCCCAGCAGATCGAACTTGACCAGCCCCGCAGCAGCACAGTCGTCTTTGTCCCATTGGAGCACCGACCGCCCCTCGGCGCGTGCCCACTCCACCGGACACACGTCGATGACCGGACGATCACAGATCACCATGCCCCCGGAGTGCACTCCCAGATGCCGGGGCGCATCCAGCAGGCGCGAGGCGGTGGACAACACCGGTTCGGGCACCCCGTCGACGGGGGTGTCACGCGACCATCTGTCGACATGTCGTGACCAGGCGTCGGCCTGGCCCGGGGTGTGGCCAAGAGCTCGCGCGGTATCGCGCACTGCAGACCGCATCCGGTAGGTGATGACGTTCGCCACCTGGGCGGTGTGGTGCCGGCCGTACCGGCTGTACACGTACTGGATGACCTCTTCACGACGACCGGATTCGATATCGAGGTCGATATCGGGTGGGCCGTCGCGATGCGGTGAGAGAAATCGCTCGAAGAGCAGCCCCAGTGAGACCGCATCGGCGGCGGTGATACCCAGCGCGTAACACACCGCAGAGTTCGCCGCGCTCCCCCGGCCCTGGCAGTAGATGTCGTGACGGCGGCAGAACTCGACGATGTCGTGCACCACCAGGAAATATCCAGCGAAGCCCAGCTCGGCGATGAGATCGAGTTCTCGGTCGATCGTGGCCCATGCCTGCGCTCGGCGGCTGAGGTCTTCACCGGCATGCGGCCGCTCGCCGTACCGGCGCCGAGCCCCCTCTGCGGTCACTTGACGCAGATGGGCCATCTCGTCCACACCACCTGGACATGGGAACGGCGGCAATGCAGGGGCGACGAGTGACAGGTCGAATGCGGCCGCCAGCGCAACCTCAACAGCCAGATCAACCGTTCCGGGATATCGCGCGGCACGACGGGCTTGCTCGGCCCCCGAGCGCAGATGTGCCGCACCTGATGCGCGAATCCACGGATCGTCATCGGCGAGGCTGCGCCGCCGCCCAAGTGCCGCGGCTACAGCAGCAAGATCGGCCTCAGCTGGCGTGGCATGTGTGACAGCGTTCGTCATCACGCACTCCACCCCCGACCGACGTGCCACCTCCACAAGGGCATCGTTGCGGTGGTGATCGTCGGGTTCGCCGTGATCCCAGAGTTCGACCAGTACCCGGTCACGACCGAAATGCTCGACCAATGCACCCACCTCGGCCACGGCCGCGCTCGGGCCGTCGCGCATCAGCGCCATCGGCACCACCCCAGCGCTGTCACCGGTGAGCACCCATCCGCGGTAAGCAACCTGGTCAGCAATCGTGGACAGGTCGTGTCGTGGTGCGCCTTTTGCCCCTGCGAGTTGTCCGTACGACACCGCACGGGCCACCCCCCGGTACCCCTCGTGCCCCTCGGCGATCACCACCACTCGACCGGGATGCATCCCGGT
>RFST01000168.1 GCA_009923855.1 Actinomycetota bacterium | reverse complement strand
ATCGGTGATGACTCCTGGTCGAGCGACGAGGAGATGTTCGATCTGATGCATGCGATGCGTTCACGCATCATCATGTCTCCAGCGTTCACGGGCGACCGGGTACTCGGCGCGATTCTGTTCGAGATGACCATGGACCGGACAGTCGATGGTCGGCCAACAGCGGAATATCTCTGGAACGAGCTATCGATCGTTCCCTTCTTGAAGGTCGATCGTGGGCTTGAGGCGACACGCAATGGTGTCCAGCTCATGAAGCCCATCGATGGTCTTGACGAACTATGTGCTCGTGCTGTCTCGGCTGGGGTATTCGGTACCAAGATGCGCTCAGTGATTGCATCGGCCTCGCGTGATGCCATCGACGAGGTGGTGGCGCAGCAATTCGAGGTCGCGCGCGACATCTGCGCCCACGGCCTTGTGCCGATTATCGAGCCTGAGGTCGATATCACGATCGACGACAAGGACGCCGCTGAGCACGAACTCCGCGCAGCGATCGACGCGGCTCTGGTGAGTCATCCCAGCGACGCACCAGTAATGTTGAAGCTCTCCATCCCCAGCACCGACAACCTGTATCGCACGTTCATCGAACATCCGGTTGTTGCGCGAGTTGTCGCGCTATCCGGGGGGTATAGCCGCGACGACGCCAATGAACGCCTCAGTCGCCAACATGGAATGATCGCCAGTTTCTCCCGTGCCCTCACCGAGGGGCTGAATGCCGGTCAGAGCGATGACGAATTCAACCGCGTCCTCGACGCGACAATCAGCAGCATCGTCGCGGCGTCGGTGACCTGAGGGTTACTGCGCACCCACGTCACGCATCACCACACCGGTCGCCAGTTTCGGGGTGAAGAAAGTTGATTTCGGGGGCATGAGCTCACCGGTTGTCGCTGTTCGCAATATTTCGTCCACCCCGACCGGCCGGATCAGAACTGCGGACGATCCCGACGGTAGAGCACCATGCAAGATGCTGTTCAGGTCATGCTCATAACGAACATCGGTGGCGCCGAGAAGATGTTCGAGCACCGCGCCATCGAGATCTCTCACGCCCCGGACAGCGCTGGGGACAATCCGAATCAGGTAGCCCTCACCACGGTCGTCGATGAGACACATTGCCTGCTCGGCATCCATCCGGTCGATAATTGACGGGTCCACGGTGCCGAGAGGGACGACATCGGCGGTGTCGCCAAGGCGTTGGAGCACCTCGTCGGCCGTCATCGTCGGATACACCCGATGGATGGCATCGATCGCCAGCTGATCGGCGACAAGTTCATTGACGAACATCATTGTTGCGTCGACGCCGCGCAGCGAGGCGACCTCGGCCGCGTACTCGCGGGCAACGCCATAGCGATGGTGCCCGTCGGCGATGACCAGTTCACGTGACGACACCAACGCGCAGACTGCACCCACCAACTCGTCATCGTCGATAACGCCAACACTGTGCTGCACACCATCAAGCGACACTGTGGAGGTCATCTCGACCCCATGAAGTAGGTCGGTCAGGCCAGCCGCGGGGGAGAGGGCCCAGATCGGCGACAGGTTGGCGCGGGTTGCCCGCGTCAGGTCAAGTCGGTCCGTGCTGGCCTTCGGTGTTGTGCGCTCATGGGCTTGTACACCCGCGTTGAGCGTCACAGCCCCAATGACGCCACGGACGGATCGGACTCGACCGCGAGCATCATCGAAGGTCATGGTGACCACGGTGAGAGTCGGCCGGCTATCGGTCCGGACCACACCGGTGGCGTGCCAGTTCTGCCACCGCTCACCGGCAATGTCGTAGGGGTGTGCTCCATCGGCGGGTAGCGGCACATCCACATGGGTGATGTTCTCCGGATGAGTGCGCCACAACGCAACCTGCTCCGGGGTCAACACGTCGTACGGTGGCGCGCACCGTCCATCAAGCCCATGTGTAAATCGGGTGCCCTTGAAGGGCAGAAATTGCGCAGTCGCGCGGACATCACTGCGTTCCATCACGCCAGCCTGCCACGAAGATGCCGGCACCATGCTCATCAGTGGCCCAACGGGCCGACCGACATCAATCACCGGGTCCACATATGCAACGCTGCGGTATGCCAGCCATGTCAATCGTCTGCGACCTCGATGGCGTCGTGTGGGACGGATCACAGTTCATCGACGGCTCGGTGGATGGTCTTACCCTGCTGCATCAGCATGGATACGAGATCTGGTACGTGACAAATAACTCATCCACCCCGGCACGTCGGCATTGCGATCGGCTTCATGCCGCTGGGGCCCCACAATCCGAACACGTGGTGACCTCCGCGGACTCAGCCGCGTCAGTTGTGCATGAGGGCGACACGATCCTCGTCGTCGGCGGACCGGGTATCCACGCAGCGCTGCAGGATCGCGGGTGCCGCACGATGGGGTCCACCGATCTCACCCCGCGGTCGCTTCCTGCCATCGATGCGGTTGTGGTCGGTATCGACCCTGACATCAGCTATCACACGATCTGGATGGCTCAACTGGCGATCGCGAACGGAGCACGCCTCATTGGAACGAACCCGGATACCTCGTTTCCGTCTGATGGGATGATCAAACCAGGTGGTGGTGCGATCCTTGCGGCCATTGCGGCAGCGAGCGATTCCGAACCGACAATTACAGGCAAGCCGTACGGGCCCATGGCTGACCTGTGGCGGCGGTTGCGCAGCGACACCGAACAGCCCATCGTCATGATCGGTGACCGACGATCAACAGATGGAGCATTTGCTGCCGAGCTGGGGGCCGAATTCATACTCGTGACATCACGCATATCGGATAGCGACCTGACCGACGTGCCGGTTCACCATACGGTGGCGAGTCTGCGCGATGCCGCAACCTTGCTCGTGTCTGAGGGGTAACGTCGCCGGCGTGCCGCAGCGCCGCCGCATCGACGCCGAACTGGTTCGCAGGGGTCTCAGCAATTCCCGCACTGCTGCCTCGGCCGCCATCGCTGATGGCCGTGTCACCGTGAACGGCGCTCCGGTAGAGCGCGCATCGCGGCTCGTCTCACCAGGCGATCAACTCCTCGTTGCCCATGACGGCATCGCCTTTGTCGCACGGTCCGGCGCAAAGCTCGATGCCGTATTCGACCGCTTCGACGATGTTGATGCCACGGATGTTCACGCCGTCGATTGTGGTTCCTCAACGGGAGGATTCACTGAGTGCCTACTCCGGCGCGGTGCCCGGCGAGTGACAGCGATAGACGTCGGTCGGCATCAACTACATGAGCGCCTGCGCAATGATCCACGCGTCGCGGTGTATGAGCAGACCGACGTGAGATCAGTTGACGTCAACGCTATTGGCGGCCCCTTTCCAATGCTCGTCGCAGATCTGTCTTTTATCTCGCTGCTCTCCGTTCGCGATGCCGTGCTGCAATTGTGTCAACCTGAGGCCACCATGGTGTTGCTCGTGAAACCCCAATTCGAGGTCGGTCGGGTAGAGGCTGCGCGCGCTCGAGGGGTGATCCGTGACGCCGGTCAGCGCCACGACGCTCTCAACCGCATCATTGAGGGATTCACTGAGTATGGGTGCTCACACATTCGATGGATGGAGTCGCCCATTGCGGGTGGATCAGGAAATGTCGAGTTTCTCCTCGTGATGAGGGCACCATGACTCACACCGCGACCATGCACAGCATTGGCATGGTGGTACACCACCTTCGCGCCGACGCGCACCGCGCCGCTGCGGAGATCGCGCGGGACCTCACTGCGGCCGGGCACGATGTATGGGTCGATGCCGAAGGTCACGGTGGGTCATCGCCGCTCGACCCCCACTACGACATTCGGCCACTCGCTGGTGCCGATCTCGTTGTGTCATTGGGTGGCGATGGAACGGTCCTGCGCGCCGTCCATCTGCTCGCCGGCGCCGAGGTACCCATCCTCGGAATTAACTCAGGTCGGCTGGGATATCTCACACAGGCCGAACTCAGTGATTCCAACACTGTCATCTCCCGCTATCTGGCAGGGCCGGAAACGGGCATGTGGAGCGTTGAGGAACGCATGATGATTGAGGTCGTCGTGACGACAGCTGCGTCCGGCTCAGCCGTTCACCATGTGCTCAATGAAGTCGTGGTGGAGAAACTGCATTCGGGCAACACCGTCGATCTTCGCGTCGACATTGACGAC
>RFST01000167.1 GCA_009923855.1 Actinomycetota bacterium | reverse complement strand
AAGAGGCAACAGTCGTGACGCCACGGTGGTGTGGCGACCGCGTTGATCACCCTCGCGTACACCCGCGGTGGCCATCACATCCGACCCGAGCAGCGCGTTGACGAGGGTGGACTTCCCCACCCCGGACGCACCAAGCAGGGCCACGGTACGCCCGCCGTCGGCCAGAGTGGCGATATCGGCCACCCCATCACCGGTCACCCCTGAGGCCACCAGCACCGGCACACCGAGTGCGATCTCCGCGAGCGCCGCTCGAGTGTGTTCGGCATCATCGGCCACGTCGGCCTTGGTCAGCACCACCACCGGATCAGCACCCGAATCAAAGGCGAGCACCAGTTCACGTTCGAGTCGGCCACGATTCGGAGGCGCGGTCAACGCATGTACCAAGAACACGACATCGACATTCGCTGCCAGAACATCGGCCTCCGCGCGGTCGCCTTCATGAGAGGCCCGGCGCACGAACGCCGATGTGCGGTCCACGACGTGTTCCACACGCTCGGCGTTGTCGTCGACCACCACCCAGTCACCCACCGCAACATCGGCGCCGATATTGCGAACACGCAACGGGTCTGCATCGTGAGCGTTGCGCAACACGGTGGACCACCCACGGTCGATACCTGCGACACGGCCCGGCGTGCCATGCGCGGCTGGAGAACCCGCCTGCACCCACGACTCGGCCAGGCGCGCATTCCAGCCGAGATGCGGGTCACCACTCACAATGTGCCGGAGGCTAACCGTGAGCGCACCTGCACTGCGCGGGTGCGGATCTCATCGATGTCGCCCAACCGGTTGAGGTTGGCATACATGCGGCCCATGCGATGGTTGCCGGCGAGCCGCTCGCGATGGCGATCGAGGAAATCCCAGTACAGGGTGGTGAACGGGCATGCCGTATCGCCGACGCGGGCGCTGCGATCGAATGCGCAACCCCGGCAGAAGTCGGTCATCTTCGAGATGTAGTTGCCTCCGCTCACATACGGCTTCGTGCTCATCGCCCCACCGTCGGCGTAGGTACCCATCCCGATGACGTTGGGCACCATCACCCAGTCGGCGCCATCGACGAACGATGCGTGCATCCAACCGAGGAGTTCAGCGGGATCCACCCCAGCCAGTGTCGCCAAATTGGCCAGCACCATGAGCCGAGGGATGTGGTGGGTCCACCCATAGTCATTCACCCACCGCGCCACGTGGTGCACACAGTTCATGTCGGTGGGCTCACCACGAAATGCGGGTGGCAGCGGGTCGGTCGCATCGAGGAAGTTCTCCGACGCGTAGTCGGCGCCACGCCACCAGTACACGCCGTGGATGTATTCGCGCCAACCGATGATCTGACGGATGAAGCCCTCAACCGAATTCATCGGCAGCGCACCTCGGCGGTGGGCATCGAGCACGGCATCGACGACGTCGCGTGGATGTAACAGACCAAGGTTCAGATACGGGCTGATCAGCGAGTGGTTCAGATGCCAGTGGTGGCTGACAACCGCGTCCTCGTAGGGGCCGAACCCCTCAAGACCATGAGCGATGAAGTGGTGAACACGGGCGAGCGCACCAGCACGGTCTGTCGCCCAGGTGCCATCCCACGGCGCACCCGTCAGGGTGAGCCCGTCGACATCGTCGATGAAGGCGGCGATCTCCGCATCGATCGCGTCGGGAGCGGAACGTGGCGACTCGGGCCAGGTGCCGCCGTCACGCGGCGGCGGCAGACGATTCTCATGGTCGAGGTTCCACACTCCACCCTCGGGCTCGCCGTCAGCGTCGACGAGGATGCCCAGTCGGCGTCGCTGCCACCGATAGAAGTCCTCCATCAACAGCGAGCCGTCGCGACGTTGGTGGGCGTCGGCCCAGGCGCAGAACTCCTCCGCCGAGCACAAGAACCGATCGTCGGGCACCACATCGATCCGGTCGCCGTGGCGCTGCGCCAACCGAGCGATGAGGCTCGCCCCCGCGCGGTTCGACGATCGCATCACTCGCAACTGTTCCGGAGCGAACGCAGCAATGTGCGCATCGACACCAGCGGCCATTGACGACGCCACACGCCAGTCCACCCGATACCCAGCATCGGCCAGCTCGATCGAGAACCGCCGCATCGTGGCGAGGATGAGGTGCAAGCGCTGACGATGCCACGGTGCGGCACGCAACTTGTCGAGGGCCACGATGAACAGCACATCAGTGCTCTCCGGAGAGCACCCTCGCAGATGCGCCGACTCCGGATGACACTGATCTGCGAGGATCCACACAGAACGTCGACCCGCCGCTGTCACGGGGGCACACTACGGTGCGACGTTGCCAGCACGCACCCCGTGCGACACACTCCCAATCGACATGAGCACCACCTCTTCCGATGCCACCACCGCCGGTGGACGCCCACTGGTCATCGTCGAGTCGCCTGCTAAGGCGAAGACGATCACCAAGTTCTTGGGCGACGCCTTCGACGTGCGGGCCTCCGTTGGCCATATCGCCGACCTGCCGTCCAAGGGACTCGCGGTGGATGTCGACAACGGTTTCGTGCCGAACTACGAACTCACCGAGCGTGGCAAGCAGGTGGTGCGCGAACTGAAAGCGGCGCTGAAAGATGCCTCTGCGCTGTATCTCGCCACCGACGAAGACCGCGAAGGTGAAGCCATCTCATGGCACCTGATGGAGCGTCTGCGTCCGAAGGTGCCGGTGCGTCGCATGGTGTTCCACGAGATCACCGCCGCCGCCATCCAGCACGCCGTCGACAACCCACGCGAGATCGATCAAGGCCTCGTCGATGCCGCGGAGACTCGACGCATTCTCGACCGCCTGTACGGCTACGAGGTGTCGCCGGTGCTGTGGCGTCGAGTCAACCGCGGACTGTCGGCGGGCCGAGTGCAGAGCCCCACCATCCGTCTGATCGTCGAACGCGAACAAGAGCGCATCGACCATGTCTCCGCCGATTACTGGGACATCGACCTCGACACCGCAACACGACCCGCGTTCACCGCACGACTGGTTGGCGTCGACGGCCAGAAAGTGGCCACCGGTCGCGATTTCGACGACCGTGGTATTCCGAATGCACAGGTGGTGGCCCTCGATGAGGTTCGTGCACGCGCCCTCGCCGACGGGCTCAGCGACGCCACCATCGTCGTCCGCAGCGTGGAGGAGAAGCCATACCGGTCGTCGCCACGTGCACCGTTCATGACCTCCACCCTGCAACAAGAGGGTGGGCGTCGGCTGCGGCTGTCGTCATCTCAGGTCATGCGCATCGCCCAGAGCCTGTACGAGCGCGGGTTCATCACCTACATGCGTACCGACAACACCGTGCTGTCCGACGAGGCCATGGCCGCAACGCGAGCAGCGATCCGCGACCGCTACGGCGACGACTACCTCTCATCGGCACCCAAGCAGTACACATCATCGTCGAAGAACGCCCAAGAGGCCCACGAGGCGATCCGCCCGACTACGCCATTCCGTCCGCCCGAGGCGGTGGCATCGGAACTGAACCGACAGGACCTCGCGCTGTACACGCTGGTGTGGCAGCGCACCTTGGCCTCACAGATGGCCGATGCACGCGGTGTCACTGTCAGCGTGCGCCTCGGCGGCACGTCCGCCCACGAGTCGACCGACTGTGAGTTCGCCGCCAGTGGCACCACCATCACCTTCACCGGCCATCGTGCCGTGCTCGAAGCCGCAACCGAGGGCGATGATGACAACGACCGCCGCGACGACGAGACCCTCCTACCCGAGTTGCACGAAGGCGACACGGTGCCGACGGCAGCGGTGACGCCGAACGGCCACTCGACCAACCCCCCAGCGCGCTTCACCGAGGCCAGCCTCGTGAAACGGCTGGAAGAGCTCGGCATCGGTCGCCCCTCAACGTGGGCGTCGATCATCCAGACCGTGCAAGACCGCGGCTACGTGTGGAAGAAGGGTCAGGCGTTGGTGCCCACCTGGACGGCCTTCGCTGTGGTGCGCCTGCTCGAGGACCACTTCCCCGACCTCGTCGACTACGAACTAACCGCCACCATCGAGGCTGACCTTGACGCCATTGCCGATGGCGAGCGCTCCAAAGACGACTGGTTGAAGTCGTTCTACTGGGGCGATGACATGCTGCCGGGCCTGAAGCGGCTGGTGGAGGAGAACCTCGACCAGATCGATGCAGCCGCGATCAACACGTTCCA
>RFST01000166.1 GCA_009923855.1 Actinomycetota bacterium | reverse complement strand
TTGTGGTCGCTGCGTCCGTCGCCGGGGCAGTCGTGACAGCGGGAGTGGTGGCGACTGGTTGGTCGGGCACATGGTCGACGCTGAGCCCTGCGGCGACCAACGCCACCAGGTGGGCGGCACGGGTCTTCGGGCCATAGATGCCGTCGGCCGACGCCCCAATCAGCACTTGGAGGTCACGGACGGCATCGGATTGTTCACCCCATGTGTAAGTGCTCATCAGCACCGCGGAGTTCACATCCAACGTGGTGGTTGTGGCCGGCACGGTGGTGGTGGGCGCCGCGAGCGTGGTGGGGGTGGTGTCCACCGTGGTCAGTGTGAGTTCCCGCACCTGCTGTTTCAACAATGCGATCTCCGACGTCAGTGCGGAGATCTGATCGTCGTAGTTCGGCCCAGAGCATCCGGCCGTCACGACCAGTGCAGCTAACACTCCCACACGACTCGTTGCCCCCCACGTCATATCCCAACGCTACGCCACGGGCTTGTGGTTCATCGACGATTCACGGGTGTATGGGCCCCATGTGGTCAACTTGGGTTATCAGCCAACGACGACCTGGACCACGGTGATGAGTGACCACACATCTGAGAACCTGACCGACTATTGGTTAGAGCCCACCGATCTTGCTCGATTGCTGGAGAAACAGAACGAATGCACGTTCATGTGGACCAACCGTGCCGGGCAGCCATTTGGGGTGGTGATGAGCTACTTCTCTGGGACCGCGCCGGACACCCTCGGTGTGCCCACCGATGAGAGCTTGTGGTTGACCTGTGCCGCTGCTCGGGCCCGTGTGCCGGCGGTGCGCCGCACGGGCTATGCCGCGATCACCGTGACTGGGCGTGGGTCAGAGGTGGGTAGCGGCCGCACGGCGTCATTTCGAGGGCCATGTCACGTGCACGATGACCGAGCGGTACGTGACTGGATGTTGCCGCGGCTTGCTCATCATCTTCGACCCGACTCGGTTGACGGTGCCCAGGCCATGCTTGCCCATCTCGATACGCCAAACCGGGTGGTGTTGCAACTGATCCCCGAATTCCGGCTCGATTTCGACAGCACGAAAATGTGGGTCACTGCTCGAGATGCGGCCCCTCCGGGCCGTCTTGATTAACGCACGAATGTGCCAGATGTGCGCGCCTAGTCCCTCTGGACTGCATGGACATCACCACATCCAACTCACCCACCACCGTCGACCGCGATGCCCGTGCTACCCCTTGGGGCGCGTTGATCCTGGCCGCAGCAACGGTGTCGGTTGCCGCGGCGGGAGCCGCAACCGTTGTTCAACCGGCCTACGGCAATTCCGGTGTTGCGCTTCTCGTCGTTGGCACCATCGCGACAGGGCTGTGGGTGTCACGGGTGATTGACCGCTGACTACTCCACTGCGAACCAGCACACGGTCTAGCTGCGAAGTCCCGCACGATCAGTGCCATCACCACTACGACGTTGCGCTGGGCAGATCCCACGTCCATGCCGTGCGACCGTCACGGCGCATGAACGACGCGGACCTGGTGAATATGTCGGCGGGGAAAGGCCGAATTCCCTCAGTGATCGTGCACGGCACACGTTGACCGTCAACGTCGTCCTCAACAATAAATCCAGACCTCCGGATCTCCCAGCGTGTGCACACGTCTAGCCCATCCGGAGCCGGCGTGTAGATCTTGGCCCATGGCGTGATCGCAGCGGGGTCATCGGTCCATCGAGCGTCGTACGGCTTTCCGAATGTGATCGCCGGCATGCCATCACGTGACCAAGCGAATATCTGACCGTAGAAGTAAGGATCTTCTCCGGAAGTGTCCATCACGTTGATAAACGACGACCCGGGCACTGCTTCTCGTTCGATCCAATCGGGACCCATGGCCTCGTTATCTACAAAGACGCTGACATAGTCGTCGTGCAACTGGGTGAGGAGGTTGACCAGTTCAGGGCCTTGGCCAAGGGTGTTGACACTGCGCGGGTATTCACCTTGGGCCTCTCCGATCACGTACCCGTAAACCAACACGGTGAATGTGTCATCGAAGATGACCTCAATATCAACACAGAGGTTGCGCTCAGGGCCACAGGTCGGCTCGGCACGGTGCACTTCCCCAGGAACCAGATCCGGGCCACACATCTGATCGCCCCACAGGTCAAACTCATAAAAGACGCCGTCGAGTGTGC
This sequence comes from Actinomycetota bacterium, assembly GCA_009923855.1. GTDB lineage: Bacteria > Actinomycetota > Acidimicrobiia > Acidimicrobiales > Ilumatobacteraceae > Casp-actino5. Next base: position 1,991 of record RFST01000166.1, on the reverse strand, counting down.
AGTCCATCACCGGCGCAACACGGAATGTGGCCCGATCGGGCTGCTCGCGATCCCAGGCAACGAGTTGTGCCGTGTAGGCGCCGTCGGCAAGTTGATCAATCGATCCTGGCGTCGGCATCTGCTCTGAAATATGCCGCCCGTAGTAATCCACCTCGTAGGTGGTGTTGAAATCGAATGCCAACAATCGGTCATCGATGTCAGTTCCTACGTAATCGAGACGTACGGTGTTGAACCGGTAGCCGAGTGGATCGATGTCGCTCGGATCGTGTTCAACCCACCCTGCAGGCGCCACCCAATCACCGGGGAGCGACACCAGCACATCGTCCATCTTCGGCCAATAGTCACCGAAGTCATCAGGCCAGTCGCTGTCGGACAGTGGAATAGGGACGCCTGGCTGTGGCGCTGCCGATGTCACCGGAACGGTGTCGGCAATGGTCGTTATCGGCATGGTGGTCGCCACGGTTGTCGTCGGAGCGACCGCTGAGGTTGGCGGCAACGTTGACGTCGCGACTGTGACCGGCGTTGTGGCGGTACTCGGCGTTGTGGCAGTAGTCGGCGGTTCAGCCAAAGTTGACGCCGCAGCTTCCGATGCCGGTGACGATCTGTCGGCTTCATTCGGTGCACCTGATCCGGTGCATGCCCCTACAGCAGCCGTCGCGACAAGACAGATACTGATTACTTTCAGCATCGACGTAACGTACCTGACACTTGTTCGACCTGCCGGAAACCCGGGGGAACTGGCACGATTGTCACACGTCATATGTGCACCAGACAATGGGCGGAGACAATCGGGGGCTGCGATATCAGCCGAGCGCGGCCCGAAGATGACCGCTTCACCAGACATGCATCCTGTCCACTCCTTCAGGCTCCAGCCGGGCCACTGACCGCTATCCATGCCGGTTGGGGCTTACTGGGCGCAGAGGAAGCAAAAGGGGCAGGCAGCCAAAGAACAGCCGTCTGAGGAACAAGACGACTAGATCGCCTGACCCTCAGATTTCTTTAGCCCAACAGCCGACGATGCCTCACACCCGGGCATGAGCACTACCGAGGGCAAGAGAATTGCACTTCTCGCACGGTGCCGTACGTGGTCGCAGTGCGTGATGGGTGCCTGGCCCGGCCGTTTTGCTTCGTCAATCGGACTCGTCGTTGACCGAGGTGACGAGGTCGAGGAGGCGGGCGAGTTGGTCGAGGCGGTCGTGATGGTCGGCGCCATTGACGTTGAGCCGAATAGTGTCGACACCACATGCGCGGTAGCGACGCAGGCGCTCGGCGATCGCGGCGTCGTCGCCGATCAGGTTGGTGTGCAACCCGATCTCGATCGGGACCCGGTTCCCGGCCGCCTCGCGATCACCCGCTGACCAGAGCCGCTGCACTTCGACGATGGCATCGCCGAATCCCTGTCGGGAGAACGCCTGGTTGTAGAAGTTCGTCGCTGCCGAACCCATCGCCCCGATCGTGAATGCATAACCGGCGGCGTGACGGCGGCCGGCCGTCTCCACGTCGTCGGTGAACTCGAGGCTCGCCGCAACGGTGAGTTCGACGTCGCCGATCAAACGACCTGCAGAGTCGGCCCCCTCCCGGATCGGGTCGAGGAACACCTCCGCAGTCTCGGGCATGAACGCCGTACCGATCCAGCCGTCGGCCATCGCCCCGGTGAGCCGCAGATTGGCAGGACCCATCGAGGCCACATAGATCGGGATCGCGGCGCCGGCCACCGGCGACCGCAACGCTCTCCCCTGACTGTCGGGGAGCGGAAGCTTGTACGCCTCGCCGGCGTACTCGAGGCGTTCACCGGCCGCGATCGTGCGGATGATGTCGATCGTCTCGCGTGTCCGGGTGACCGGCCGGTCGAACGGTGCACCGTGCCACCCCTCCATCACCTGCGGTCCACTCGTGCCGACTCCGAGGATGAAGCGACCGTCCGACATCGCCTGCAGCGCGAGCCCCGTCATCGCCAACATCGCCGGCGAGCGGGCCCCGAGCTGCACGAC
>RFST01000165.1 GCA_009923855.1 Actinomycetota bacterium | reverse complement strand
GACACGGTGGGCATTCCCGACGATCTGCCACCCGACGAACTCACACGCGACGAAGCCCTCCGACTGCTATCGATGCCCAAGAGCGACGAGCCGATCGGCCACTGGGAGGGTCTGCCCGTCTTCGCCAAGAACGGCCGCTACGGGCCCTATGTGCAATGGGGCACCCCCGACGAGCTGCCACCCGGGCTCGACAAGCCCAAGATGTCCAGCCTGTTCTCGACCATGTCGCTCGAGCGGATCACCATCGATGAGGCCATCCAACTTCTCCAGTTGCCCCGCACCCTCGGCGTCGACCCGGCCGACGGCGCCACGATCGAAGCCAACAACGGCCGGTATGGCCCGTACGTGGTGAAGAGCGGCGATTTCCGGACCATCGACTCCGAAGAGCAACTGCTGACCATCGGTCTCGATGAAGCGGTCCGGATCTTCCAATTGCCCAAGGTGTTCAAACGTGGTGCGCGCGCTGCCGCCGGGCCGTTGCGCACCTTTGGCGACGACCCGGTATCGGGGCGACCGGTGGTGGCACGCGACGGGCGCTTCGGCGTGTACGTGACCGACGGTGAAACGAACGCGTCGATCGGCAAGGGTGACCGCATCGAAGAGGTGACACCCGAGCGCGCCTTCGAGCTGTTGGCGATCCGCCGTGAACAGGGACCATCAACGAAGAAGCGCGCCGCCAAGAAGACCGCGGCGAAGAAATCAACGGCCAAGAAGACCGCCGCGAAGAAGTCGGCGGCGAAGAAGCGCGCAGCGAAGAAGGACTGAGGTGTCGGGCCCGCTCTATGTCTCGTTCGAGGGTCCGGAAGGCTGCGGCAAGAGCACCCAGGCCCGCCTCCTCGCCGATGACCTCGGTGCGGTGCTCACCCGCGAGACCGGCGGCACCGCCATCGGTGCGCGACTGCGCGACATTCTCCACGACGTCGAGGTGACCGACCTTGACGATCGTGCCGAAACGCTGATCGTCGCCGCCGACCGAGCACAGCACATCGCCACGGTGGTTCGACCCGCTCTGGCTGCGGGTCGCCATGTGGTGAGCGACCGGTCCGTGTATTCCACACTCGCCTATCAGGGATGGGGGCGCGGAGTGCCGATCGATGATGTCCGCCGCGTGAACGAATGGGCGGTCGGCGGGCTCTGGCCCGATCTAGTCGTTCTACTCGATGCGCCCGCCGACGTGCTCGAACAACGCATGCGCGACCGCGATCTGGATCGTTTCGAACGAGCCGGTGAGGGCTTTCATGCCCGCGTACGCGCCGGCTTCGCCGAGATGGCCGCCGCCGACCCTGACCGTTGGATCGTGGTGCACACCACCGACGACCCCACAGTGGTCGCAGCCAATATCCGTACCGCCATCACCACTCGGACGGGGGTGTGATGACCAGCGTGTGGGATGCCGTCATCGGGCAGTCACACGCTGTCGACCGGTTGCGCCGCGCCGCTGCCGACCCCACTCATGCATACCTCTTCGTGGGGCCGCACGGCTCCACCACCGAGCAGGCAGCCCGCGCCTTCGCCGCAGCGATGATCACGGGTACCGACGACGCCGATACCCGTGACGCCCGACTCGTGATGCGTGGCGAGCACCCCGATGTGATCGAAGTACAACGCACCGGTGCGTCCATCGCCAAGGAGCAGGCCGACGCGATCATCGAACGGGCGTGGCGCAGCCCAACCGAAGCTGCAATCAAGGTGCTCATCCTCCACGAGTTCCACCTCGTTGCCGATATGGCCGCCGGCCGCCTGCTTAAAACGATTGAGGAACCACCGCCGAGCACGCATTTCATCATCCTCGCCGAGTCGGTGCCTCCGGGGCTCGTCACCATCGCCTCACGTTGTGTCCGCGTGGATTTCCGCGTGATCACCGACGCCACCGTGGCCGCGGCGCTCGTGGCCGACGGCATCGATCCCCAGGCCGCCGAGCTCGCGGCAACCGCCGCGCTCGGCGATCTTGATCGTGCACGGGTACTCGCCACCGACCCGGCACTCGCCGAGCGACGTGCGGTATTCGCCAATGCTCTCCACCACCTCGATGGCAGCGGCCACCGTGCCGCTGAACTCGTTGACCAGATCGAGGCAATGATTGACGCGGCCGCCGCACCAATGCGTGAACGCCAACAGGCTGAGGCCGATGAACTCACCGAGCGGATCGCCCGCTATGGCGAGCGGGGCAGCGGGAAGACCCGCCTCGAGGAACGTCACAAGCGCGAACTGCGCCGCTTCCTCACCGACGAATTACGAGCCGGACTCGCAACGCTGTCGGCCGCGTACCGCGATGCCATGGTGGCTGGGCGCATCTCCCCTGATGATGCCGCACGGGCCATCAGTGCAATCGACGACACCGCAGCCGCTCTGGGTCGCAACGTGAACTCCGCCCTTGCCCTTCAGCGGCTGGTGTGGTCGCTGCCCCTGCCCGGATAACCTCGGTCGCCGTTCGCCTGGGTAGCTCAGTCGGTAGAGCAACGCACTCGTAATGCGTAGGTCGTGAGTTCGATTCTCATCCCAGGCTCCACACGAGCGTCCCCACGTGTTGCTCGTCGCCGCACGACGGGGTCGCCCGATGGCCACAGCACCACCGGCACCAGTTTCAACAACGGCACCGACATACCGAACACCGCTGCCATGGGTGCGTAGAGGTAGCTCTCGACCGGGGCCGTGTAGCCGATCCCAGCGATCATCACCGGCAGATACCCATCGAGGATCTCAGCCGACAGAAGTCCGGTGAACGCCTCATCGGCGAGCAAGTCACCGCGATCGCTCCCGAGAAGGCGCCAGCGCAGCGCCACTCCAACGACCACCACCACGGCCATGATCACCACGTCGGCCCACCTGATGGATCTCAGGCGGCTGATCACCGGCCGCACCATGGTCACCGACCGATCAAAACTCGATGACGAGCCGTCCACGGGTTCCGCCGGCTTCGAGTCGTGCGTGCGCCTCGCCCGCGCGTTCTGGGGGATACACGTCGGCCACCCGCAGCGTGATCTGGCCACGTTCGACCTGTTGCCTCATGGTGTCGAGAGCGTCGTAGTCGCCGTCGAGGGTGCGCACCCATGTCTCGGTGAACCGGATTCCCCGCTGTGGTTCACCCACGAAGCCACGCACCGACGTGAACGCCCCGCCATCTCGGACTGCCGGGATCACGAGTTCGTTCTGCACCGCGCCATCGGCGAGACCATCCACACCGTCAGGCACCAGCATCCGGATTCGCTGCGCGACGTCGTCACCGCGTTCCACCACCTCATGAGCGCCGAGCGAGCGCACGAGGTCCATATCTGCAGGTGCAGCATCGGCGATCACCCGCAGTCCGTCAGTAACCGCCAACTGCACCACATAGCCACCGTACGCCCCCGCCGCGCCGGTGACCGCCAACATGTCACCCGCGGTCAGCCCCAAGAGGTTCAGCGACAGTCGAGCTGTCAGGGCATTCATCGGCAAGGTGCAGGCCTCCACATGGCTGGTACCGGCCGGGGCTGGCACCACAGCCATCTGATCGAGAACGATCTGTTCGCGATAGGCGCCATGCGCACCTTTGGGGATCACCATGGCCATTACACGGTCGCCGACCGCCGCGCCTGTGGTGACCCCATCGCCGACTTCGTCGACCACACCGGCGCAGTCCATGCCCGGCACATACGGCGGTGGATCGACCGCTTGCTGTGCCGCACGCGTGCCGTCACGCGCCAAGGTGTCGGTGGGGTTGACCGCTGCTGCGCACACACGGATGCGCACCTGCCCGACCCCAGCATGGACCTCGGGGACGTCCACCACCTCCAGAGCGTCGGGCCCGCCGTGGGCCATGATGCCAACAGCGCGCATCAGGCGCTCAGGGCAGCCTCGATTGCCGAGATCACCATCGGATCGTCCGGGGTGACCTTCGGCGCGAAGCGGGCGACGACCGACCCATCACGACCGATCAGGAACTTCTCGAAGTTCCACAGCACTTCAGGGGCTTCCGTGGGAGTCAGGCCGAAGCCACGCAGTCTCTCTCGGTACGATTCCGGGTCACCCGCGGCCTCTGGCTGTTGCGCAATGAGTTCGCTGTACAGCGGATGACGATCCTCACCCGTCACGACAACTTTCGCGAACATCGGAAAGGTGACGTCATAGGTCACCGAGCAGAACTCGGCGATCTCGGCCTCGGTGCCCGG
>RFST01000164.1 GCA_009923855.1 Actinomycetota bacterium | reverse complement strand
GGGTGTCCCCACAACTGATCGGTGCTGACAACGCACACCGTGGCCACGACATAACTGTCGGCGACAGTGCCCACAGTGTTCGCAGCCTCCGACTCAACATCGACGGCCACGGGCGCTGCCACCGCCGTATCGTCCACGTGCAACACATTTGGAGTTAGTGGGTCGGCGAGCGACCAGTGGCCACGAGCCGCTAGGTCAGCCAGTTCGGACAGTGCGCGGCTGCGTTCCACACCCACTCTGCTCGCCGATACGGCGGCACGCAACGACGGATCACCAGGTGCCCGGCGGGCGGCGATCACCGTCGACCAGGCCTGATGCACTGCGGTCATCACGCCCGCGCGATCGGCCTCCACCAGTGCATGCGGGAGTAGTTCAGCAGTGGCCACCCACGCTGTCGCTGGGCGGTCATCGGTGACGTCCACAACATCACTATGTGCGCCATTGAGACGATCACTCGCGGCCGCACCACCGGACTCGACACTGGGTGATGCCGGCCCTTCTGTGTCTGTCGGCACGAACTCGGAGTCGGGTGCACGATCGGTGGGTACATCATCGCCACGTGCATCATCGGCCAGCACCGACCTCTCTCCGGTGGTTGCCAGCGAGTCATGTGGTCGCGATACCAACTGCGCACTACTCGGCGCCGCCACCACGGCGTCACCAGGTTCAGCACTCACCGTCGGTTCGGCTGCGGCGATCGCGGCCACATCGCTCGCTTCTGGGGGCTGTTCGTCGTGGAGAGTGGTGACATCGACACTGTCGGGATCGGCGTCATGCGGTGACGGCGTATCTAACGCGCCGAGTTGCCGATGCCCGTCAAGGGTCGGCGCGGTGATGCTGACACGCACCTCATCGACACGGGGTTCCACCCCGCAGGCAGCAAGCAGGCACGACATCGCCAGCGTCGCCGTCACGGCTGCGCGACTCTGGCCGCGTCGCACATCGGTGATGCGACGGTGCTCGTCATGATGATCTGCCCCCATGGGCGCGCGACGCTACGCAGATGACTCGTCGGCGTGCCGCCGAATTTCGCACTGTCGGGGCGATGCGTCACCGGGCAGCATGGGCAGGGGTACGGTCGGGGCGTGGATCTGCGCGAACTCCAACAGGTGATCGACGACACCTACGGTGACCGAGACCGCGACCGAGGGGTGGCGCCCACTGTGGCGTGGCTGTGCGAAGAGATCGGCGAACTCGCCCAAGCGGTGCGTAAAGGCACACCGGATCAAATCGCTCACGAGTTCAGCGACGTTCTCGCCTGGCTGGCCACACTCGCCAACCAGGTCGGTGTCGACCTCACCGATGTGGTCAACCGATACCGCGACGGCTGCCCCAAATGTGCGGCCCTGCCGTGCGCCTGCTGAGCAGGTCGCTCAGAGGAACAATTCAGCGATCTGCACAGCGTTGAGCGCTGCACCCTTACGCAGATTGTCGTTCGACACGAACAACGCCAGACCACGACCATCGGGCACACCCGGGTCCTGGCGGATACGGCCAACATAACTGGGGTCACGACCGGCCGCATCGAGCGGGGTCGGCACATCAGCCAGTTCCACACCCGGAGCCGACAACAACAACTCGGTCGCCGTGGCCACGTCGATCGGACGAGCGAACTCGGCATTGATCGACAACGAGTGGCCGGTAAACACCGGCACCCGCACACACGTGCCTGACACCGCAAGATCGGGGATGTCGAGAATCTTGCGGCTCTCGTTGCGCAGCTTCTGCTCTTCGTCGGTTTCTCCGCTGCCGTCGTCAACCAGAGAACCAGCGAGCGCCAACACGTTGTAGGCAATGGTGCGAGCGAACTTGTTCGCGGGCGGAAAAACGACCGACCGACCGTCGTAGGTCAGCGCCGCGGCATCGGCCGCCACGGCACGCGCCTGTTCGTCGAGTTCGGCCACACCTGCCAGCCCGCCGCCCGACACCGCCTGATACGTGGCGGCGATCAATCGGGTGAGACCGGCGGCGTCATGCAACGGCTTCAGCACCGGCATTGCCGCCATGGTGGTGCAGTTCGGGTTCGCGATGATGCCCTTGGGGGCCGATCGGGCAGCATCTGGGTTCACCTCGCTCACCACGAGGGGCACCTCAGGGTCCATACGGAACGCGGACGAGTTGTCGATCACCGTCACCCCGGCCGCCGCAAAACGTGGTGCCAATTCACGAGACGACGAGGCACCAGCGGAGAACAGTGCGATATCGAGCCCAGTCGGGTCGGCCACGGCGGCGTCTTCCACGATGATGTCGTTGCCGTTCCACTCGATCGTCGAGCCAGCGGACCGAGCTGAGGCAAACATGCGCATCGCATCGATAGGGAATCCCCGTTCGATCAGCAGCGACCGCATCACACCACCCACCTGGCCGGTAGCACCCACAATTCCCACGCGCATGCCCGCAGGCTAACGGTGCGCCGAGATGGGTCGCGCCTCAGCGCTGCGCGCCGGTCAGCCCACCACGGTGGCGACAAGCCACCAGTGCGAGGGGTTGATGCCGTCGAATTGGCGCCCGATGGCATCGCCCAGGGTGATCGCCGCCCCAGGCCGTGTCCACACCTGTGCATCGCCGATGGTGGCTTCTACCGCGGCCAGCACCTCGGCGGGCGACAAGCGACTGACCTGCCAGCCAAGTCGGGTGAGCCACCGTTGTTGCGACAGCCATTCACCCACCCGTGGCAAGCGGAAACCCGCGCGGATCACCGCCCCGACCGGCAACAGCAACGGGTCGAGCCGCGACGGCGCACGCAGGTTCAACACCACCGTGCCGCCAGGGCGCACCACACGAATCGCCTCGGTGATGAGATGCATCGCATCACTACGCACACAGTGCTGCAACGTGATGTAGCTGAAGGCCATATCGACACTGTCGTCACCGATCGCGAGGCTGCGGCCATCGGCGACCTCCAGGGTCTGCAGCCGATCCACATTGCCGTGGGCAGCGACTGTCTCGCGGCATCGTTCAAGAAATCCGATGTCGAGATCGGCCGCGATCACGGTGCCGTATTCACGGGTGAAGGCAGCGGTCATCCGGCCGATGCCGGCACCGATCTCCAACATGGTTTCGGTGGCGTTGTTCGCGCCGCGCAGACCGAACGCCTCGAGATAGGCCGGCACTTCGTCGTCGCCTGACGCCACGAACTCGGCAAGAGTCAGGTCATCACCGACTGCGTTGTTGAACACCCACCCGGTGGAACGCACCACGTCATCACCGCTGGAGTACCCCTCGGTGACACGGCCAGCGACCTTCCAGGGAATGAGTTGGGAACGCCGGCGCATGATCGGGTGATTCTGCCAGAACCGTCAGGTGAGTGTTGGTATCGCCGGCGAACGACGAATGTGCCCCTCAGCGGCGTTCGGGAAGCGGTGCCGAATAGGCCTCGGCGGAGTCGAGATCGAACGCGGTGTGCAGCACCCGCGCCGCACGTTCCAAGTCGTCGGCGGCAATCACCACCGAGATCCGAATCGTCGATGTCGAGATCATCTCGATGTTCACACCTTCGTCGGCCAAGACCCGGAACATGGTGGCGGCCACCCCGGGTGAGCTCTTCATGCCTGCACCCACCAACGACACCTTGGCGATCGCGTCGTCACGACTGACACCGGCGGCGCCCATCTGCTGAGCCACATCGGCCACGATGCCTTCGGCGATGGTCATATCGGCCATCGGCACGGTGAACGAGATATCGGTGGTGCCCTCAGTGGAGGTGTTCTGCACGATCATGTCGACGTTCACGTTGGCGCTGGCCAACGGTTCGAACAGGGCCGCGGAGATGCCGGGGCGGTCGGGCACACCGAGCACGGTGACCTTGGCTTCACTCGCGTCGGTGACCACACCGGAGATGATCGGATCTTCCATGGGACGCTCCTCGGAGGTGACCCACGTGCCGGGCTGCCAGGTGAAACTGGACCGCACGTGGAGCGGGACATTGTGATTGCGGGCGAACTCGACCGAGCGCAGGGCCAGTACTTTCGACCCGGCACCAGCCATCTCCAGCATCTCGTCGAACGAGATGTGGGCAAGTTTGCGGGCCAGTGGCACGATGCGCGGATCGGCAGAGAACACGCCGGTGACATCGGTGTAGATCTCGCAGGCGTCCGCATCGAGTGCGGCCGCGATGGCCACTGCGGTGGTGTCAGACCCGCCACGGCCCAACG